>JANPAV010000069.1:0-7028 GCA_031430115.1 Armatimonadota bacterium
ATGCGAAGCATTGAAACAGATTCGCACAAAGACTGGCATCAGAAGAGTTTTTAAGGAATTCAAAGATCAACGAAATGAAATTGACCTTGTCATCCTTCTGCAAGATTGGGATGACCCTTATAACGTCGGAGGAATGTTTCGGGTCGCTGATGCTTGTGGTGCCACCGAAATTATCCTGACGGGAAAAACTCCGCAAGTTGGAGAATCACCTCAACTCGCAGTGACCTCAATGGGCGCCCACCGACGGGTGGCTTGGCGACATATTGAAAAGCCGGTGGACGCCTGCTTGCAGATGAAAGAAGAAGGTTATGCACTTGTGGCAGTCGAGGTTGCTGAAGGAGCATCCCACTATATGGATTTCGACTATCCCCCGAAATGTTGTCTCATTTTGGGGAACGAAGGAGCCGGCGTATATGGCAAAGTGATGAAACTTTGCGATGCGGCAGTCTTTATTCCAATGGCAGGAAAAGGACGATCTCTCAACGTGCATGTTGCCGCCGCAATCGTTGCTTTTGAGGCATCGTTAAGGCATTCTGGGGCTGATATTCCAGAGTGATGTGTTACTTCAACATCACGCGGATAACAACTTTTCCTGAAAGATTGCCAGGCAACCGCGTCGCAGACACTGCACGGGTCTCCAAATCAATGGCTTCTTTGGCTTGCTTAACCGACGTGGCATCTTCAAGATAATCAACCAGTAGGTCCTTAAGTTTGTCTTTAAGCTTGGTTAATCGAGCAATGAATATGCTCTGAATCTTTGATTGTTCACTAGACGCATTACCTTCCACATCTGTTTCAATCGACGCACCACCAAGGGCCTCGATTTTGGTTTTTGCTTGCTCGTATTTAGAGGCAGGAATGATCAGCAAAACTCCTTGAGCTTCAGCGGTGCCATCATCCTTCATGTGGCTGAATGTTCTTGCCGAACCACCAAGAGATGATGCAAGTCCGACCAATGAAGATTGACCTTGGATTGGATCTGGACCAGTGACAGACATAGCAACATATCGCTCCTTGCCTGCAGGTTCATCTTTGGGAGCCGGTGCAACCGGCGAATGTCCGTCTTGACCTGGCTTTGGCTTGGGAGTTGTTCCGCCACCTGGCACTGGGTTTTCGGGCAACATAATGCCTTTGCCATTGACATCTGGTAACGGACCAGCAACCTCAGTTGGATCCATCGGTGTGATGTCTCCTCTCATTCGCGGAGGAGCGGTAGGTCTGAATTCTGTACTTGGAGCACCAGATCGAGAGACAATACTAGCTTGAGTCTCTTTGGGTGGAAGTGGAAACCCGCCATTCATCGGTTGCCAAGGATCAAAGTCTTTGAGGTCGTTGAGATCACGAAAAGCGTTGTCAACCTTAGGAGCAGGTGCGGTCGGGTTTTGATTGGCTACCAATACCGGCCGGTCTTTGTTGACGACTACGGTTTCGACTTTGGGTTGTGTCGTGTATCTTCCGGCAAGTATCCCTCCAACGATGCAAACTGCAGCAATGAGAGCACGGTTTTTGTAAGCTGGCGCCTCTGGCTCTACGTACTTTGGTGGCTGATTTTCATCATACTTTGCCAGAACTGATTCGAACGCGTTTGGCACGATCGATGTCTCCGCTGTTTGGGCGGCAACATCTCCCTTGACTATCTCAAGGATTGGCTCATTGGAGTCGGAGTCGTGCATTGGTTCTGGTTCAGATTCTATCAAACGTAAGTGCCCTTTTAATTTTATCGGGAAAAACATGCTCCAGCCTCACTGTTTCGCACAAAGTTAGTGCGAAATGTTAGGTTTTATGGTCGCACATCATAAGAACAAACATGGCTGGTAAAGGTTCCCGTTTTCTGAAATCCCCGTGAAGGGTCAAAGGTGGATGAACTTGATCCAAGATGGAACGATGTCAGGCAGGAATTGTATCGTAACCCAAGCACCTACAATCAGTAGCCAAAAACTCGCAGCCAGCAGCGGATAGCGCAAGTAACACTTCGTCTCTTTCTTGCCCTGCTTATAACTCACGATGAAGAATATTGCGGACAAGAGTGCGGCAAAGGGAAGCGCGAATCGTCCAGCGAGGAGGGAGAATGTCGCGATCTTACAGTAAGCAAACGCGAGGCGACCGAGTTTGTTTTCTTGCGGGGCTGGTGCTGTTTCTTCCGGCTTCACTTTCTACCTATGATTGGGACCTAGTTCATTATGGCGGTGCCACTGTTCAAGAAGACAACACAATCCTTGGTTCATTTGTTTATGAGTTCTGACGCCTTAGTCGAAACTTCCGCCACCAATAATGAACCAAGCTCCAAAATAAATGAAGACATAGAATAGGAACAGCCCTGCTATCCAAAGGCATGTCAGTATAACGAAGCGCATAAGAGTCATGTCATCGGAACCTTTACGAAAAAGCTCCTCATTCCCAACGCAAGGTCCTGAAATACCATGTTTCAATTCATTAGGTTTCATTGATGGTTTAGATGAAGAAGGCTCTCCGGCTCCGCATCCTTCGCACCATGTCGCTCCAATTGGAATGGCGAAACCGCAATTTGGACACGGTACGGTCGTTGCCGATTGATCAGAAGAATTGAGGGGATTTTCCAATTCAGTGGCGTCCTGATCGTAAATTATAGGCAATTAAGCAGAATCCGGTGACGATCGACAGGCCTGCGACGGCTAAGCTTTCACTATAATAGGTTCCGTTACTGGCAATGCATCCTGCATTAACCGCAAATGGGACAATCGCAAATGATAGAACTATCCAGGCATAGTGGATCGGATATTTCCCAGTCGATCGAACGATATTTGTTCCGCACGTTGCACACCAAGTTGTCCCATTCGGGATCGCATTTTTACAATACGGACATCTATTGATTCTTTGAGGATCTTCTGGCTTCACTTCGATCTCCACTTAAAGAAAGTATAACCCAACAAACCTCCAATCGCCACCACCGCCAATCCATAACCAGTGTTCAATACAAATAGAGGATTGGATGCTGCATCAGCAATCGCATAGGTGAGGATACAGCCACCACAGACCGCAAGAGGAGTTCCCACCACTATCGCAAGAATCAAAACAATTAGGTTCAGAGCTCTCTGATTCTTGGCATGTCGGACTTGGTCCGATTGAACTTGTTGTCTCTTTGCACAACCTGGACACCAGGTCGCACCAATTGGAATGGCGAAACCGCAATTGGGACAAGGAACTTGAGTCGGCGGATCGGACGATGTCATTGCCTACTTGAATAGCTCCGGTAAATGAGCAAAGCAAAGCCTGCCACGACGGAAATTATCGTGACGATAATTGATGCAAGGGCCAAATGCCAATCGGAAAGCACGCATCCACCACATGCACCAATCGGGACCAAGCAAAACAATGACCAATACCAAAGCCATTCGAATCGCTTTTCATTCTTGATGTCATCGTCAAAGGTTATATTGTTCTTGTTGTAGCCACACTTGGGGCACCAGTTGTTGTTGGTAAGGGTGACGTTTTCACAGTTGGGGCAGGATTCTCCGGCTGGTACGGGCGGAATTTCAGACATTTGAAGGTCCCTCTGCTCTTCATAACCGGAAAAGTGTTCGTTGGGTTCCAGGAGCTATTGTCGACCTTTAATACCGTTGTAGAGGAGAAGTCCTAAGCCGAAAATTATCGACAGGCACTGAATTCCAAGTGTCACAATCATGAACATCGGTCCAACATCTCCTTTGCCTGTGGAGACCGCACTGCTATTGGCATATACGAGGCACCCTCCACAAGAGGCGATTGGGACGAGAATAAACAAGCTGAGAAACCAGACCCAAGAAAATCGATATCGACCTCGATAGTTGTTACTGATGTTCGCTGGTGGGGAGCCGTAGCCGCAACTGGGGCACCAATTTGTGTTGACTTGAATCAGCTTCCCGCAATTAGGACAAGGTTCGCCTTCTAGTTCGGGTGGAATGGACATCTCTGCTCCTCTCTTTGCAGTTTAGACGAATGAATCAAGGCTTTCGACGTCGATCTTCGTAGTCAATCATGACAAGTACAAGAAAGATGATTCCCGATAACCAACCAAAGTAGTAGGTCAATTGGCCCTGGAATATGCCCGGTACGCAACTTCCGCACATGGCAACTGGAGACAAAAGGGAGGTAAGAATCAACCACCAAGGGTTAATCTTTGGCTTTTGGTATTCCGAAGCTTTTTCGATCAATTCACCACAACTTGGACACCATGATGTGGCGTCTAAAATTTGCTTGTTACACTTGGGACATTCCTTAAATTCTGCCAATTAGCCCTCCCGATTTGAGTCGATTTCACGGCGATAGAATTCGCCAACGATTAACAGAATTGCAATAAAAAAGCAACTGAAACCAAATACGCCGATGTAGGAATCTCCATAATCGTGCAGAACCAGATAGCCGGTACAACCTAAGATGGCTGCGAATGCAAACGGGACATTCGACCTTTTTCTTTTCGGCTTTGGTGGACATTCAAGAGATTCACCACATGATTGGCACCATCGGTCTTTAGAAGCTAAGTCGGCTCCGCAATGTTGGCAATGACCTTCATCCTTGCTTTGTGGCTCACGGATCATGGCTTTCCCCGGGTCCCTTTTACAAAGTTAGCGAGTGCCATCAAGGCGCCGATCCCAAGTGATCCGCATATGATGAAAAATGGGAAGTTCAGTGCATCAGGACCCCTGACGGTAAATCCCAACGAACAAGCACCAACAGTCCCAAATGGAACCACTAGCACCGCGAAAACGATCATGTAAAGAGGGAATGGCCCCATCCGCAGTGCCTTGTTTGAAATCAATAAGTACCGCATTTGATGTCCACAAGCCATGCAGTACCTTGCTTTCGCGGCTATCGGCTCCTTACAATTTGGGCAAGTGATCAACGCCGGTAAGGATGAATCATCTTGAGGGATCTCGTCGCTCATATATGCCTCCAAACCCACACAACAATATTGACGAGAAGCATAACTAAGCCGATAGCTACCGACACAATTTCGACGAAGGACGCTTGATTCATAAATCCCCTATCTGGGTGATCGATGCTAAAGCCTAATACCCAACAACCGCCGCAAGCACCCAGCGGCACAATGAATAGCAAAGATAATATCCACCATGCGCGGAATGGGAGCGGTTTAGAGGCCAACAATTCTTTCTCGCTGGTGTCATTCGCAAAATGAACTATCTTGCGCACAAATCCACACTTTGCGCAGTAGATCGCTCCTCCGGGCAGGTTAGTGTGGCAATTTGGACAACTCGTTTCCTCAATCACCTTTCGCCTCGCCTTTAGGTTTGACGAACAAATAGATGCCTACGACAAAGAGCCCTAAACAAGCTATTTGAGCAGTATTGATTCCATGTGAGGGACCCACTGACTCGCGAAAGAACTCGATGACGAATCGACTTGCCGACCAGAGCACCAAATAAAGCGGAAAGACTCGAACTCGATCGCGACCCCCACCAAACGACACCGAAGATCAATGCCGCACTGGCGGCGAGATAGAACTGGGTTGGATGTCGCATAGCATCGTGACTATTTACCGCCCAAGGAAGCGTGCAAACCTTGCCAAAGCAGCATCCATTGAACCAGCATCCGATGCGACCAAAAAACTCTCCTGCGGGTAAAGCAACCGCCCAAAGCGGTCCAGTCGAAGTCCGAATTCCCATCTTACGCTTGGCGATCTCAACCGCAATCCACCCGCCAATGACGCCGCCAAGGATCGTCCGTCCGCCATTCGATGGATCAAATAATGAAGCATAGTTTCCTCCTTCCGCGAGCCGTTCTGCCAGGCGCGAAAGTAGAACTCCTGCTACGGCTCCAATCAAAACGATTCTCGACATTCCGTCGGTGGCTAATTTCCGTCGCTTCGCCTCATGCCAGTACAGAAGTCCGCCGACCGCGTAGCCGAGAGCATTGAAAATTGAGCCGATGACGACGGGGTTCATACCATTTTCAGGGTGGACTTTCGGACGGGAAAGTCGTTGGCGTCTTCGAATAACCAACGCCAACAAAATGAATACCGGCGCGGATCTTCTTCAAATGTCCCGACATGAACGCAGCATTGTCGGATTCGGGCTTCGTGAAAAGTGTGGGAATCCATGAACATCTTGACCGTCACTCGGAAAGTCTTCATTGCCATATTTTCAAGTAGTCGTTCTTCGCCTCCAAATGCTTTCCAGATTCCGCCCATGAGGTCGGTAAGACCGGGAACGCAGTCGCACATCTTAAACAAGTCTCCCGCCACCTGAAGGGACGAGGCTCGTTGTTGCTCACTAAGAATTCGTTGCAATGTCCCGTCTTTGATCATCGTCTTCAGTGACTCGTGGACGTTCTCAAAAGAGATCGAATTTGAAGCCAAATGAATCCATTTCTTAAGCTCATCACGACCAATAAGTGAAACCAGTGAGTTCCACGCGCCCTTGTCGTCCTGGATGAAATAGGCGATATCGCAGCAGTCCTTGTGGGAGCAGGGAAGTGGAATAAAGTCGTTTGGCTTGCCCGTTCGACGGATCACTCCGGTCGGAGTTGTTCGATCAATCGGGTCAATGCCGCTGTTTCGTCCCGAACCAAACACCGGTTGCAAAGCCAATCCTGAACAATAAGGTGTTGCCAACCCAAGCTGAAACAGATCTTCAATTTCATCGTCATTAACTCCTCTTTTGAGGGTTGCAACAAGCGTGATAAAGATCTTGTTGTCATTCAAGACTTTAAGGGTGTCGAGCTTTTCTTGGGCTAATGGTGCCGCCCTAAGGTGTTCGTACGTTGAATCTCGAAGTCCATCAAACTGAAGGTAAACCTCGACTTTGTTACGGTGCTGGTGGAGGAATTTCTGTAACTTCTTGTCTTTTAGTATTCTGCGTCCGTTTGTATTGAGCAGGATTCTGGTGACCGGTCGCTTGACTAACTCCTCGATCAATTCTTCAAGGTCTCGACGCAAGGTCGGTTCTCCACCGCTAAGCATGACTACGCTGATTCGCCCGCCTTCACGCTCGATCATCGTGTCCACGGTGTGTAACAGGTCGGGCAAAGATGGCTTTTCGCTCTGAGGCGCCGGT
>JANPAV010000070.1:0-5592 GCA_031430115.1 Armatimonadota bacterium
CTGAAATCGCGTACTGCGTGTTGCGGACCGAACTAGTGGCAACCTGAGTCATTCCATTCTTTCCTAAGGCAATCATATAAACCGTAGCCGCCAAAGCCATCAGGGCTTCGTTGGTACAGATATTCGAGGTTGCCTTTTCTCGGCGAATGTCTTGTTCGCGGGTTCTAAGCGTCATGACGTAACCGGGTCGGTCGCCATGGGCTTCTTTCGTTTTGCCAACAATACGACCTGGAATGTGTCGCACAAATTCTTTCTTGGTGGCAAACAACCCAACAACCGGACCGCCAAGCCCCATCGCTATTCCCATCGGTTGACCTTCACCAACGACGACGTCAGCTCCAAAAGATCCCGGAGACCGAAGCAACGCGCAAGCTACCGGGTCAGCAACGACAACGAGTAAAGCTCCAGCTTCATCAGCGGCTTTTCTTGCCGCGGCAAGGTCTTCGATACAACCAAAGAAGTTCGGGTATTGCACGATGATGCAAGCTGAACCGGCTGCATTCCAGTCCTTAGTAACTCCATCAACCGATGGCGCGGTTACAACTTCAACCCCAATGGACCAACAATATGTGGCAAGCACTTCGCGATAGTGAGGATGAACGGCATCGCTGACCACAACTCGATCAACATTCTTGATTCCGGTCGCCATAATCGCAGCCTCAGCCATTGATGTTGCTCCGTCATACATCGACGCATTCGCCAAATCCATGCCGTACAACTCCGAGACCATCGTTTGGAATTCGTAGATGGTTTGCAAATAGCCTTGTGAAGCTTCTGGCTGATAGGGTGTGTAAGCCGTTAGAAACTCGCCTCGAGAAATTACTGCACCTACGGTTGAAGGAATGTAGCGATCATAGATTCCTGCACCGAGGAAGCAAGTCAACTTTGTACAGTCGATATTCTTGCTCGCAATTTCAGTCAGGTGAGCCATCAATCGCTGTTCATCAAGTGCCGGAGGAAGATTCAAAGCTCCCGGAGCAACCCGAAGGTTAGCCGGGATTTCACGAAACAATTCGTCGATAGATTTCGCACCGATCACCGCAAGCATTTCTTGGGTGTCGAGCTCTGTATGGGGAACGTAAGGCATGTCTTAGACTGTGACAGCCCCGTATTCATCCGCATTCAATAGATCGGTAGGTACCGAAGCAGTGAGGCGAATTTTTACCATCCAGCCATTACCGTACGGGTCCGTGTTGACGTTTTCACTGGCACTAACCAAGTCTTGATTGACTTCTAGGACCTCACCCGGAACCGGCGCATAAAGATCAGAAACTGTCTTAACACTTTCTACGCTACCAAAAGTGTCGCCAACGGCGAGCATTTTTCCAACGGTTGGTAGTTCAACGTAAACAACGTCGCCTAATTCGGATTGGGCAAAATCAGTAATGCCTATGGTTGCAACGTCGCCATCAACGCGCACCCACTCGTGCGACTTCGTATACTTTAGGTCGCTGGGGATATTCGACATGAGAATTAGAATACCGGGTAGATCACGATTCTAGATGGGTCAAACTATCAGAAACTTTTCCGCATTCTTGATGAAAAACATCGCTTTTGTCACTTTGTTCCCCGATTGGATTCGGCAGTCGCTTGGTCATTCAATAATGGCAAGAGCCGAGGCATCCGGCGCGGTTGAATTCACGGTTGTCAATCCACGCAATTTTTGCTACGAATCTCATCGAAAAGCTGACGATGTGCCGTACGGTGGTCACCCAGGGATGTTGATCAAAGCCGAGCCAGTAGCACTAGCCATAGAGTTTGCAGTTGGCAGTTGGCCGTTAGCAGGCGAAGAGAGCATCGAAATTACTCTTAATGAGCAAAGAACCGCTATTGTCATTACCGAGCCCAGCGGCACCAAATTCGAGCAAACTCAAGCCGAAGAATTGACCTCCTTCGACCAGATAATCTTTGTTTGTGGACACTATGAAGGAATTGACCATCGGATCGAAGAAACTTTCGCCACCCACGTTTTTTCGATCGGAGACTATGTCCTCACCAACGGCGAATTACCCGCTTTAGTGATGGCGGATGCAGTAGTAAGACTTTTGCCTGGCGTCCTAGGAAATGAGGACTCGCTCGACGAGGAATCGTTCCAAAACAAATTACTTGGTGCGCCAAACTACACTCGTCCAGAAGTTTGGCGAGAAAAACCGATTCCGGAAGTGCTCAAGAGCGGCAATCATGCAATGATCGAAAAGTGGAGAAATGACCAAGCTCTCAAGCGAACCAAAGAGCGAAGACCAGACCTATTGGACTAGACTTTATGATGAAAGCAACCCGACTAGGAACTAAATCGGTCGAAACTTCCTTAATTAACTTTGGCGAGAACCTAACAAAATGAATACTCAGGAATTAGTCGATCACGTCGCACGGACGCCCTTAAGCCAAATTCTCGTGTTTGCGGTTGTCCTTTCCATTTTTCGGATCGCAACCTTTAAGTTCATTCGCGATACGGTCGCCCACCGTAGAGAAGGAACGTGGAAGGTGGTGAACGGGATTAGCGAACTTTTTGACGCCCTAATATATGCCGCAGTATTCATTTTCATGGTCATCCGACCGTACGCATTCCAGACTTTTCAAATTCCGACCGGGTCGCTCGTTCCAACATGCATGGTTGGAGATTTCATTGGCCTCAACAAAGCCGTCTATCGATATTCCGACCCAAAGCGAGGTGATATTGTCGTCTTCCGGCCACCAATTGAAGCCGTAGTTGACAAAAACAAAGAACTTGAAGCTGACGGAAAAACAGTTAAGGTCGACTTTGTCAAGCGTCTTATTGGTCTTCCCGGAGATACCGTAACGATGAGCCAAGGAAATGTTTTCATCAATGGTAAACCTCTTTGGGAGCCGTACAAGCACTATACGGTAGCCACAAATCCAGGGCAAACTGTTTTCCGCCTTCTAGCGGGTGCGGAGCGTGACGCTGAGTCAAAGTCAAACTGGAAATTAGTTCGGTACAAGGGAGAGCTTATTCCTCTGAACTATACAGAATTCGATGCAAACAAGACAGGTGTCGCTGAAAGATTCCGCATTGATGATCCAAATGAATGGACAACGGTAAGAGCGCTTCCAGCCGAAAAAATTCCCGATGGTTACTACCTATTTATGGGAGATAATCGAAATCATTCCTTCGATGGTCGAGGCTGGGGTCTTGTGCCAAAGGTATCAATTGTTGGTCGAGCGGAGTTCATTTGGCTTCCATTGCCCCGAATTGGAAAGATTCGTCATGTTGACAACGGTGATAAGCCTGCTCCAAATGCTGATATCCCCGAGTTCCTACGATAGCGCGTTCCTTAGATAGATTGAGTCGGCAAGTCCTTATTGGTCTTCGGTATCGGAAATCGGACAACTTAAACTCTTGTCAAACATCCCGGACCGATCGAAACAACAAGGACGACGATTCCCAGCCGACATCTTTGAACAGGCAACTTCGATGCGCTTGGTCCTTGTTTCGGCTCGTTTGCCAGAAACTATCCACTTGATCCAATCTCGACGAGCAATTGGCGTGATGTCCAACCAAGTCTCCATCGCCTTCGGTGGGGCAGACTGCAATGCAACGAGGACATCATTGGGGACTTCGGGCTCAGGCTCAACCGCTACCGGTGCAATGACTAATTCGACAATTTCACCTGGCTTTGCCGCACTTGCTTCTTGCAACTCGGGTCGAACTTTCAACCAATGTCCGCCTTGCCCATCTGGATCGAGTGTTGCCTGAAAAGGAACGCTGTTAAAGGTGCCTTCGACCGAAACTTGGCTCCTCGCCGGCAGTTTTAGGCTCGCCTCATCCGGCAAGTTCAGGAACGCCCAAGGTGCGCTTTTGTCGATTCCTCCAGGTCGAACCAATTTTGCACTGAAACTAATTCGTGAGCTTGCTTTTGCCATTTCTGTCGTCAACAGATTTTATCCTAGCTTTAGTGGAACGATCACTGAAGAATATTTCCAGATGCCCCAGACTAACTCAAAGCAAAGAACCTCAAAAATGTGCCAAAATGATTGTTCGGCTCAAGCGTGGATCTTCCGTCGCGCCTCTGTGCCTCGAAGGCTCAACCGCCAACGTGGAAAATGGCAAGTTCAATTGAACTGCAAATGAAGGAAACGGGAGAAAACAAATTATGTCGAAACAAGCAATTTTGGAAAGCGTTGCCGCACCAAACATCAAAGCCGACGCGCCAACTATCTGGCCAGGCGATACAGTCAAGGTACATGTAAGAGTCCGTGAAGGCGACAAAGAGCGACTTCAGATGTTCGAAGGTCTTTGCATTGCCGTCAAGCACGGTGGCATTGCCAAAACAATCACTCTTAGAAAAGTCACCAGCGGAGTTGGCGTTGAAAGAACGTTCCCAGTTCATTCACCAAACGTTGCAAAATTTGAAGTTACTCGACGTGGTCGAGTTCGACGTGCAAAGCTTTACTACCTACGAGACAAGGTTGGTAAGGACGCAAGAATTAAAGAAAGACGTAAATAGCCTGATTATTCGATGAATACCCAGGAAATGGTCGACCGTGTCGCTCGGACGCCGCTGAGTCAAATTTTGATCTTCGCGGCAGTCCTCACGGTTATCCGCATCGTATCGTACAAGTTTGTTCTTTCAACTCCAGCGCATCTTCGAAAGACTTCGGGTAGCTGGAGATTCGCAAATGGAGCAAGCGAACTCTGCGATGCTCTCATTTACGCAGCGATATTCATCTTTATGGTCATCCGACCATACGCCTTTCAAACATTTCAAATCCCAACGGGCTCTTTAGTTCCAACCTGCATGGTTGGCGACTTTATTGGCTTAAACAAAGCGGTGTATCGTTATACCGAGCCAAAACGCGGTGATATTGTCGTCTTTAGACCTCCAATCCAAGCTTGTGTTGGCTTTCCCGGACAAATCGACGATGATGGAGTAACCGTGAAAGTAGATTTCGTCAAGCGGCTCATCGGGTTGCCCGGAGATAAAGTCGAAATCCAAAAGGGTCAAGTCATCATTAATGACAAGCCACTTTGGGAACCGTACAAGCACTACACAATTCCAGACAGCGATCAGAAGACGTTCACTCTCCTAAAAGGTGCGGAACGAGAAAGCTATCCAAAACCTGACTGGAAGCTTGTAAAGTACAAAGGCGAATTGATTCCGCTAAATTACACGCCGTTTGATGCCAACATGCCCGGAGGCAGACGAGAATACTCTATCGCCGAGAAATATCAGATAACCGACGAGGCTGAGTGGCCCAAGGCAAGGGCTCTACCGGCCGAAAGAATCCCGGCTGGCTACTACCTATTCATGGGCGACAACCGAAGCGGATCATTTGATGGTCGCGGTTGGGGACTTGTTCCAAGAGCAAGTATCGTTGGACGGGCAGAATTTGTTTGGCTACCAATTTCTCGCATCGGCAAAATCCGCCATGTTGACAATGGAGAAAAACCTTTGCCGGGTGCCGAGATTTCAGAGTTTCTGAAATAGTTATCCTAGCTCGCAAAGCGAATGAAAGTGGTGGGCCCGAGGGGACTTGAACCCCTGACCGAACGGTTATGAGCCGCCCGCTCTGACCACTGAGCTACAGGCCCACATCGTTATCAGAAGCTAATAAGATACCGCACTCGTGCCT
>JANPAV010000071.1:0-2026 GCA_031430115.1 Armatimonadota bacterium
AGCTATCGCCTACATCGCCAACCAAGAAGAGCACCACAGGAAGGAGTCGTTTCAAGACGAATATCGTCGTCTGATGGAAGAGAATGGAATCGTCATTGACGAGCGGTACGTTTGGGATTAGCGCGACCCTTCAGGCCGCAAGGTATTCGGCAATTCTAACCTAGGGCTTCGCCCATAGGCTAAGAGTAGAGTCGCCACTTTGTGGCTGGGCATAGGTACACAGGAGCTAGGACTTGCTTAGGAGAAACGGGTTTTTGACATACCCTTCAGTTCGTAGGACGAAGAATTGATATTTTTCCTAGATCTCTGCCCATAGTCTAAGAGTAAGATCGCTCATTTGGCGCTGGGCATAGGCGTTCAGGAGCTAGGACTTGCTTAGGGGAATCGAGTTTTAATGAGACACCTCAGTTCGCAAGGCAAATGGGCAATCCTTACTTGAAAATTGAAGACGATAGGTAATTTCAAGGCGGTCTACCCCCTCCGACTCGCTTGGCACGTGGCATGGGAGATTCAAATGAAGTACTTCGCGAGTCACCTTCCCCGGGGGCGGAGCGTGGGCTTTTAACAATCCAATTGGCATCGAATTGATTCAAGAAGTGTAAACGGGCAGCCACCTTCGTTGGCAAAAGTTATGCATCCCAAATTAGAGAATCCGCCTTAGAAGAAACTCTTGACCGAATCGCACACATGCTGAACTTGTTCAGGGGTTAGGTGCGGGTGGATCGGAAGGCTCAGGCATTGGTTCGAGACTTCTTCGGTTGCAGGTAGCGCCCAAGAAGGCGTAAACGCCGCGTACGGTGTATGGTGATGGATTGGCACCGGATAGTAGATCATGGACGGAACGCCAAGACCCTTGAGGTGCCCTTGTAGCGCGTCACGCTTGGTTGACTTAACCGTGAACTGATGATAGGTGTGGTTGTTACCTTGTGAGGTGACTGGTAGAACCAGGTCACTAATTCCACTTAGTTCGTCAAAATACTTATTGGCGGTGACAAGCTTTTTCGCTCCCCACTCTCCGAGTTTGGTCATCTTTACCGTGAGTACGGCGGCTTGGATTTCGTCAAGGCGCCCGGTGTAGCCGAGATGGTCGTAATAGTATCGTTCGCGACCCATACCGTGAACACGAATAGATCGGCACACTTCGTTTGTCTCGTCGTCGTTGGTAGTGATCATTCCACCGTCACCGGCGGCTCCGAGGTTCTTGGTGACGTAGAAGCTGTATCCGGCAGAGATTCCAAAGTGACCGGCTGGGATTCCGTTGTGGGATGCTTCAACTGCTTGGGCGGCATCTTCGAGAACGATGAGACCGTGCTTTTTGGCGATTTCATTGATTCGAACTACGTCGAAAAGTTGGCCGAAAAGGTGGATTGGGAGGATCGCTTTAGTCTTTGAAGTAATCGCGGCTTCGATCTTTTCGGGATCGAGCATGAAGGTTGCCGGATCAATGTCGACGAATACGGGAGTCGCCCCAGTTTGGACAATTGTCTCGACGCTCGCAACAAACGTGAAGGCAGTGGTGATGACTTCATCTCCACGGCCAATTCCTGCGGCATCCATCATGATACGGAGTGCATCGGTTCCACTATGGACTGCAATTGCGTGTTTTACGTTGTGGAGTTTGGCAAAAGCAGCTTCAAATGCCTTGTTGTGGGGGCCGAGGACGTAATTTCCGCTCGAAATTACGTCATGGACTACTGCGTCAAGCTCAGTCGCCAGGTCCTTGTATTGAGCCTGAATGTCGTAAAAAGGAACCTGCATGATATTACAGGTTCATTTTGACACTTTTTTGTTAACCTAAACTTGAGTTTGATTGGATGTCGAATCTCAGAGTTTGCTTAGCCTCAACAAAGCGATATTCAACGTGGACCTTGGGCGCGAACTTGACGCGTGGTTGAATATCGACATTGCTGAGGCATCAGTATTTAGCCAAGACTTGAGACTTTGACTGGCGTTCCGCCTTGCTCCATCGATTTCCATGCGGCTTCAGTAAGACGAATGACTTCGAGGCCACATTCGAACGGTGATT
>JANPAV010000072.1:0-2732 GCA_031430115.1 Armatimonadota bacterium
CGACCGTTACAGTATAGGGCTGATGGTGAGAAAAAGATCCTTGCCTGTAAAGAAATTTTCTTAGCCTCGCCAATTGAGACATTGGAGACTATGGTGCAAAGGCATGCGGATTAGCGAGGCGTCCCCTTACGGTCAACCACATTATTTTCCAATAGCCTCACGAGCGAAGGACTTTCCTCAACGGCTCGGACTTGTATACTACTGAGGCAGCGAAGACGTCAGCCCTTATGAAGCCAGCGTCTCACGGATGAAGGTCATGTCGGCTTCGCTCAGCTCTCGGCCAACCGCCGAGATGTTGCAAGCAACCTGGCGCTCGTTTCGGAAGCCGGGGATGGTGCAAGCTACGTTCGGCATATTCAGAAT
The DNA here is from genome assembly GCA_031430115.1 of Armatimonadota bacterium. GTDB lineage: Bacteria > Armatimonadota > Fimbriimonadia > Fimbriimonadales > Fimbriimonadaceae > Fimbriimonas. The sequence continues at coordinate 364 of JANPAV010000072.1, forward strand.
ATATCGCTGGGCGATGGCGCTGAGATCTTCGATTGAGTCGCCGAACCGAGCCTTTAGGGCGGCCATCTTGGGCTTAAGGGCGAGCAGCTTTTCGGTGCCGAATGAATCTCGTCCGCGGCGGTGGTCGCCTTCATCGAACTGCGGTGGATTTTGGGGATCGAATTTGTCGAGCAGCAGTCCTTGAGCAAGAGGGCTGAACGCCACGAATGTGATGTCATTCGCGAGCATGAGATTTGAAACGCGTGAGCCGGGGCGGATGAATTGGTCGTCCATCGCATGCGCCCAGCTCTGGAAAACCGACGGCTGTAACTTGGGCGTCACTCGCTCAAAATCGTCGGCACTATAAGCAGACTGACCCTTGATTCGTACTTTGCCGTCGGCGACCAATTGGTTCATCATTGCAACAGCATCGTCGAGATACATGTCCGATTCGCCAAAGCTTCCGTGGTGGAAGTAATACACATCAATATAATCTCGCTTGAGGTTCTTGAGCGACTGCTCGCATTGATGGCGAATATGGAGGGCTTCGTAAGCGTGGGCAGCAGTGCCCGGAAAGTGGCCAACCTTCGTCGCGACGACATAGTCATTGGTGTTGACCCCAAGCTTGTCAAACACTCTTGCCAGCATCTGCTCTGCCTTACCGTTTCCATATACGTCGGCATTGTCAAAGTGGTTGACTCCGGCATCAATCCCCTTCTTGATTGCAGCGGTGACTTCGGCTTCATCAACGTTCGCCCATCCGTTCGGGTTTCCATTTACCCAGTTGAGACCACCCATGGTCCAACAACCCAAACTCACTTCTGAAACCTTAACGCCCGTTTTGCCAAGCTCACGATATTGCATACCGCGCAGTTTACTGGCATCGAGATGTACAGCTAAGCAGTTAATTGCGCCGAAACAACTGCTTTTTTCGTATTTTCTTTGTGGCGAAAATGAAGGCGAAAAGACGAAGAAAATCAAAGCCACAGGTGCAACGTAAGAAAACTCCATTTGTTGGCGATCAAATTTTAGGACTTTACAGCATGTTTGCTTGTTGCCTCCAATTAGCCTTTCTCCTTGGCCTAGCTGCACTTGGAATGAATCTGACTTTTGCTCAGCCACTTCGAAACGAGCTACCAAAATACATCACTGACAAAGAACTTTTGGCGAAAGTAAGTGAGCTGCTTCCCACTATTGGCATCGCAATATCTATTCTCTCAATCATCCTTTTCATCTTTTCCATTTGGTACATTCGTTCAATTTGGGTTGGACGAAAGTGGGCGATTTGGCTTACTATTCTGATCAATCTTCCTTGGGCAGCCATTGTTATCATCCTTGGTGCAACAGATTCTCGGTTTGGGTCCTTATTGCCGGTTGTCGTCAGCTTCTATTGCATTTTGCGAGTAGCTGGTTCGGTTGGACCAAAGATGTAGGATAATTTTTACCTATCCTTCTAAATCCAGCGGTACGATTGAGGAGACCCAATTTGAATCGTGAGAAAATCTGCTCTTTTCCTCGCTATTATTCTTAGCTCCACTGTTGTAGCTCAAGCCCCTGATGTCAAAATTAAGGGAGACATTAGCTTAGGCATGACCTCGTCGAATGACTTTTCTTTGGGGGCTAAATCCTACACGCCACTGGGGAGACACTCAATTTTCTCTCTTCAAGCCACGTTACCGATCGGACTGAAAGTCTTTCTTTCGGAGCGATCGGAAGCGATCAAAAACGACCCCGACAATGACTCGTTTGACGAGTATTACGTTGAAGATGTGGGCCTATGGCGTGTTGGCAAACAGTACATTCCTTTCGGTGGCGGAGGTTTCTTTCGGCAATCGGTACTCGCGGCTCGAGTGGACTCGAAGCTTATTCTTGAAGGACTTCCTTTGGCCCTAGCCTTCGTTGACGGTGGAAAGGGACGGCAATTTGGGTTGGCAGGTAGGGTTGGCAGCCGAGGTCTGGGGTTTAGTTTTTGCGTCGGCAGACATTGGGGCATTAATAGCACTGCCCTCGCTTTGACTCAGTCTCTTCAGTCTCCCGAGGGAATTGGAAATGGTTGGCGACAAGCCTTTGGAGCCGATCTCAGCCGAAGATCGGGCAAAGTCAGTTATCGCTCCGAAATATTGCTCCTTCGAGAGGCAGAGGGGATTTCTGTTAATCGAGAACTTGGTGACTTTCAAATCGGTTACGATTTGGGCCATCGACATTCCGCAAGTTTTGGTGTTTCCAATTCATTTGGAGAATCCGGCCTTCTCTATCGGTTTGGTGGAGTTTACAATGCAGCCAAGGGAATTCAGGTTGAAGGACTTTACCGGTTGACTAACGGAGCATTTCGCGATTTCTCGGTATTCTTAAGGTTCAAGTTCTGAGCGCTTGCCGTAGTATCAAGATAA
>JANPAV010000073.1:0-2594 GCA_031430115.1 Armatimonadota bacterium
GTCAGCTCGGGGTTCAGATGTCTTCTTGCTTCAACCAACGTGCGCTCCCGCGAACGACAACCTGATGGAGCTCTTCATCTTGCTCGACGCGTTCCGCAGGGCTTCAGCGCAGAATATTACGGTTGTTATTCCGTACTATGGTTACGCCAGGCAAGATAAGAAGATCAAGCCACGAGAGCCAATCACGGCGCGACTCGTAGCCGACATCATACAAATGTGTGGAGCTAAGCGAGTAGTTACCCTGGACCTTCACGCAGACCAAATTCAAGGCTTCTTTAATATTCCGGTTGACCATCTTTATGGGGGCCCGATCTTGGGTGAGTACTTCATGAAAAAGGGCTTCGAAGATCAACCTGACGTATGCGTGGTTGCACCGGATGTCGGCGGTGTTGGACGAGCGAAAAAGCTTGCGGATATGCTCAAGTGTCCATTCATTGTTATCGCGAAGCGAAGACCGGCTCCGAACCAAGTTGAAGTAGTTGAAATCGTGGGTGATTTTGTCGGAAAACGTTGCGTAATGATTGATGACATGATCGATACGGGTGGTTCGTTAGCCAGTGGAGCTCAGGCTCTTATTGACCGAGGAGCTAAGGAAGTCATTGCTTGCTGTACCCACGCGATTTTAAGTGAACCTGCTTCCGAGCGACTTCAAAACAGTTGTATTAGTGAGATTGTTGTCTTGGATACGATCGACTTGCCCGAGCACAAGCGATTTCCAAAACTGACGGTCTTGAGCGCGGCACCGCTGATCGCAAACGCGATTAAGCGAATACACAATAAAGAGTCTGTCAGCGCACTATTTGGTACCTGGAGTTAAGCTAATAGCGGTCAAAAAATGAATTGGACGATCAAGCGATCTGATGAGGACAAAGGGAAGTTCGACAAGCTCAAAATGGTGTTTGCCATTGCAGCCGTCGTCGCAATCATTTTTGCGCTCGTTACTCGTTCTATCATGCTTCCAATTCTAGGTTTGGTAGTGCTGTTCGTTTCAACCGCCGAATTTTTCTTGGGAAAGAAATTCACTTTGACTGAAGAATCGGCGAAGTCGGGAGCCAATGAGATCACTTGGCGATCGGTAAAGTCCGTCCATATTGGAGAAAACCTCATATTTCTTTCTCCTTTTGAAGCAGAATCAAAGCTGGATGCATTTCGCGGTGTCAAACTCATCATTCAAAACGTCTCAAAGGAAACCGTTTTAGAATACGTCCGTAATCACGTGGGGAAAGATGTTCGATTTTTGGGTGAATGAACAAACCGAGGAGGAAACGCAAGCGCTGTTAGACAAGTGTGCGAATGAAATTCGCCGTCGTCAACTTGAGGCCCCTGCGATCGTGTTTCTCGAGATGCACAAGCCCGTTTCCAACGTGTTTGCCCACGCCGGATTGAGCATGGCACCATTTCTTGTGCCACTTTTTGGCTTTGATTTTGTCAATGACTATAGCAATTTGTTACAAAAGCGAGATAATGTCGAACGACTAATCTGCATGCTTGAAGAAGCACGCTCTGAAAAGAGCGATCTCGCAAAAGGAAAGGAGGAGGAATTATGCCAAACGAAAAAATAGGACCTTGGAGTAGTGACTCGATCACGCTGGGTTCCCAATATTGGGACACCGGCTGGTTTGGGTTGTTATTCATCTTGATATTCTTGGGATTCATTTTGTTCAACGTGTTGCGTGCAGGATCGAACAAGAACTTGTTTATTCGCCGGATACCGGGATTGAATGCAATTGATGAAGCCGTTGGACGTGCCACAGAAATGGGCAAACCAATTCTGATGGTTCCCGGTCTTTCTGACCCGGTCAATGCAATTGCGGTTCAGGCAATCAACATCTGTTCGTACGTCACGAAAACGGCCGCCAAATTCTCAAATCCGATCATCATGTGCGCTTATTCGGCGTCCATGTATACATTGGCTCAGGAAGTCATTCGAGACGTTTACCAACAAGAAGGCGTTCCAGAGAGATTTGACCCCGACTCCGTACGATACATTTCCGACAGACAATTCGCGTTTGCGGCTGGTGTATCGGGAATCATCCACCGCGAACAGACCGCGGCAACTTTCTTTCTCGGAGAATTTTATGCCGAGTCATTGATCTTTGCCGAAACCGCAAACTCAATCGGTGCGATTCAAGTAGCTTCGTCAACAGAAGCCACCCAAACCCCGTTTTTCATCGCAGCTTGCGACTACGTTCTGATTGGAGACGAGTTCTATGCCGCTTCGGCTTATCTAACTCGTGAGCCAGTTCTGGTTGGCAGCTTGATCGGTCAAGACTGGTCTAAAGTTTTCGCAATCATGTGTATCCTTTGCGGAGCAGTTTCACAATCGGTCTTCTCATGCGGTCACGCCAAGGCAGTCGAAGAAATTGTCAGCTCGAGCAACGGAGATCAAACGATCATTGCCGAAGAACTAAAGAAATTGAAGGAAGCCGAAAAGCATCAATTTGTCTTTTCCAAGTTATTCAAGACAATGGATCCACCAGAAGATCTGAAAGTAGAAAGAGACCCGAAACCGGCTGATGAAGAATCACCGCTGGTAGGAGTACCCAAGTAATGAGAGAAAATCAAATTAATTTTTGGAGCAAGGTTCCTTTTTC
>JANPAV010000074.1:0-27925 GCA_031430115.1 Armatimonadota bacterium
GCTTCAGATTGCTGAGATTGGCAGTCTTCTTGGCTGCTACTTTTGCTTGTGAAAACACCGGAAAAAGGATGGCTGCCAATGTGGCAATAATTGCGATGACGACAAGCAGTTCGATGAGCGTGAACCCGAATTTTTTCATACTAGACATAAAAGTATAGATTCGAAAAAACTGGTACGTGCCCTGGAATGGCTAAATCTCGACAAAATAGTCAAGATTGATTGAATTTCGTCACATTTACTTCCAGAGATGTGGGAATTCTATAGCCCAATCGTCAGCTACCTTATCGTTAGCGGTGATGGAATATTCGCATATTCCTGATTCCTTGCGGCAATACCGGGACCTATTCTCGAAGAGTCACGGTGTGAACTGATGATTCCCGTCCTTTACGTTGCCAGGAGATTTCATGGCCGAAGAAATGCAGGGTAGTCCACTGCGACACCTTGTGTTGCACGGAAAGGTAAAGTTCACACGCAGTAACGCCCGCCTTCAGAACATAGTATACGCAATTAGTATACAAATATCTACATCAATTGTACAAATATAGAAAAAAGTCAAAATATCCTTTCAGTTGAACCTGCGACATCAGATAATTTCGCAGTCACATGCCCTTTGAGCTCCTTTTGCCGCAACGCTTGGCAAAAGGCGCAAAAATCAACCTAAATCAAATACTACTGGGCCAACCGTAATCCTTCTTGTGTCTTTGTTTCGACCTTCGCACGTCTTGGTCCGGATCCCGAAGGAACGAAGTTCCCAACGCCAGGTCAAACCCTGATGTATGGCTTAGTTGACCCGGTGGAAGTGACTGCTTAACAAAAATGCGAGCAGATTTCGCTGAGAAGGCTAAAGGCTTTTCGAGAACTTGCTCTAAGGCTTCTCATCTGGAGCTGAAAGCCGAAAGCCAGCCCCAAACGCTATACTAAATCCAAATGTTCGGCAAGCTTAAGAGCCTCTTTAAGAAGAAAGAAAAAGACATTGTCGCAATCGTCACGATCGAACGCCAGCCGCGCCTAATCACCAACGAACACGTCGAGAACATTTGCCGATCGCTCGGCATCCAAGCCAAAATAACCGAAGAGCAAACAAGCTACATCCGAATCATTGCCGATGGTTGGAACTTCGTCATGTTCAGCCTCCCAATCCGGTACTTACCGTTTCAGTCAACCGACTTTCGAGACCTGCGGATGAACCAGATGAACCAGGATCACAGCGCATACTTTGTTGTCGAATGTATGGAAGCACCAACTGGTGAAGATCGAAAAAAAGCTCGAAAGACTCTTGCCTTGATAACTGCGAGTCTGATTGATAGCCAAAGCATGGCAATCTATGACTGGACGACGGCTCGGTATGCCGTACTGAATCCCGAACTCATCGACATTCTTGGCACCGGCGAAATTGATCAAGTCGTCGATGAGTACAGTGCTTTCGTGGTTGGAGTCCAGAGCGGAAAGCTAGAGGGAGCGGTTCGCGAGGCCCGTGATCGCTGGCCAGAATTCTGTGAAGCATTCAATCGAGCGACGAAACGAGATCACTTCATTGTAAAGGCTGCATTCACGTGGAACGACAACGTCGAACACATGTGGATCGAACCAACTGCTACCCACCCCGACCGGGTCGTTGGAATCCTTATGAGCAGCCCGATTAACATGCCGAAACCTCGGCAAGGCGACCATATCACAAGGTCCGTTTCCGAAATCTCTGATTGGGCTTATCTGACCGAATCCGGCGACCCAGTCGGAATGTTCACCGAGGCTATCGTGCGCGAATCGATGAACGGGCAAACCCGTTAGATCCTTTCTTTTTGAAGTCAAGTTGCCACAAATAGTAAAGGGCCATCAAAGTAAATGGGATCGACAGGATAAATCCAACAACCAAAATAGCCGATCTACCTTGTTGGGAATACACGTAAACTGACCCCAACAGACTCGCAAGGGAAAAACCGATTCCGAACCCAAATCCAACCCAAGGATGGTCTTCTAGGAAAATTTCGAGACCCTCGTGCTTCATACCTAATCCCGCGGTGCAATCAAGCAGACACAGTAAAGCCCGCCTTCAGAACATAATATACACAATTAGTAGACAAATCTATACATTAATTGCACAAATATAGAAAAAAATCAAAATATCCTTTCAGTTGAACCTGCGACATCAAATAATTTCGCAGTCACATGCCCTTTGAGCAACTTTTGCCGCAACACATGACAAAAGGAGCAAAAATCAACCTAAATCAAATATTATTGGGCCAACCGAAGTCCCACTTACGCCTTCGTCTCGACCTCCTCCTCATCCAGCGGATGGACATACCACCGCCTCTCGTGCTTATAAGTTCCATACGGGAGCGATGTCTTCATTCGATCCAACCGCACCCTCAGCGAATCGCGAGAGACCCCAAGCCGAGCCGCCGCCTCATCAACCGTGAGCCGAGCGCAAACATGTCCGCCTTTCGCAAACAACTCTTCGGCTTCCGCCGCACTCATCTCGGCGACATTGTTCACGCTGAGATCGCACTTGGCGCAATGCCGACTGCGCTCATCACCGGTCATCTCGTCCCAGTCAGCATCGCACGGCTTCTCAATCCGCACCTGCCGCAACAACTCAAGCTTCGAATGATCCACAAATGTCTGTGCCTCCCAGTGCCGTCACTTGTTCAATCATTGTAAGGCAAATTACAAACAGAATTGCAAAAACTGCTAAGGCAATCGATCAAGTAAGTCATTGACACGGGCATGAGCCTCTCGTCGCATCAACGCCGCTGCTTCCTTGATCAGGTTCGTTGCTTGCGTAGATAACGGACCCAATCGAATCATGTCTCATGAATAGCTGTCCAAGCAACCGGATCCCCGCCATAACTAAGTGATGGTCGACTGCAGGTTCAATTTCCGCGACAATGGCATCTAGTCCACCAGGGAAACAGCGTAGGCAATACACAATGTCGTAGGCATCCTTGGGGTTACTCCGACGATCCAAAGCCACCGCTTTCATCGCCAAAAAGCTGGGCAGGGAAGCCACATTCAATGTGCATCTTCCCGCTTCGGATAGTTGAACGGAAACATGGAAGTCATAGGCAACTTCCAGCCCAGGAATGACGCTCACAAAAACATCTTCGCGCTCTATTTGAAGCAAGCCGTCTCGAGGGGGAGTGCCGCCAGACAGCAGTTCCAAAATGACCGTATGGTGATCAATCACCTTTGAAAACCTGAAAGGCTTGACCGTATCTTGAACAAAATTACGACGAAGTAGCTGGTCGTGAAGGGTTAAGACCTCGTCACCCGACAGCTTCTCGGGATGCAAAATCATGTCGATATCGATGGTTCCTTCGTGAGCCTCCATATCTTGTGGAATCAGCAGGAGCGGTACATGACCGCCGATTAGCACCGCGCCAGAATAGGACTCGAAAACCTCGGCAACTTCCTCCAGCGCGAGACGTGTCGAGGCAATTTGCTCGGCACTCGCATTAGCCTGCCTCATTGCCACCTCGGCAAGATCACTGTCTCATACAAGTGTTCTGCCGCGTCTCGTCCCCTTCCACTCAGTAACGAGAGGTCCAAGTACGTCTGAATTGGTGAGGCACATCGAACGCCATCAATTTCCTCGGGAAACTGCACATCATCGGTTTGGTAAACCGTGACATTCGATCCACCTTCGCCGTCGCGTAGCCCCATTGCTTGGGCGTATTCTGGCTTCCAATTGGAAGAATAGAAAGACAACCTTCGGTTGTTTCGAACATAAGGCGCGTAATGTTCACTGGAGGAAACCTCGGTCAGGGCGAAATCAGGAAAATTCTCGCTGATTTTGCGTTCCAAATCTTCGGTCGAGTCAAGCGTGAAGAACTGATGGGCGGTGCGCTTTGGCTTGTAATGCTCCTTCCAGTCGGCGAGCAAATCTATTGGATGGGTCAATCGAATCTCACCGTATTTAGCCTGAATCCAGCCGTTATTCTCGATCAGTTTCTTAACGCTGCTGACCTGCGCCTGACTAACTCCCGATACATTGGCTAACTGGCTGTGGGTCCATTGTCGCCCCGGATGGTTAAGCAAAGCATGGACCACTTGGGCTGACTTGGGGCTGAACAGCGTTGCCGTGCCTCGGCTCTTGGCGTGCGGGTTTGGGTTGCCCCGGATCTTGATAAAGAGACCATCCAAGGCAAGGTTGCAATTGCCCGCCAAATCGACCCACGAGAGGCCCAATTCTTCGCAAGTCTTGGCCGCGGAGTCGGAGACGGATGGCGCAATGAGAAGGGCATAGCAGTTGTGCCAACCTCGAAAATACTGAGATCGCTCAATGTGAAACTTCGCGGACGTGAGTTCGTTCGTCCAGGCCCGGGATTTGTAGTGGCAGTACAGAATCTTCGTCCCTTCTGGGGTTGAAATTTCGATGATCTGGTCAACCCCTCGTTCAATGAGTCCACCGCTTTCGGTAGTGGATGCCACGGAAATGTTTGGAATGTTGGACAGCACGTCCCGAAGCAACTGGGTTACTCCGCCGTTGAGCTCGATTCCAGAAATTCGGTCAATGTCCATAATTCAGCACGTGCTGAATATTATTATTGCACCGAATATTGCCATTCTGTAGCATGAAGTGAAAGATTGTGTCCGTTTTGCATTAATCAAATCCGCACACAAGATTCTCTCGAGGTGGTTCTTTCCGGTAAACAAGATGTCGAAAGGAAAGCCAAACCGGTCAGGGTCTTAGCTGACTAGCACCTGCCTTGACTAACCCTCGCGCTACGGTCCACTGTTTGCCGGTTGCCAAATTTCCGACAACCAACTGACTGGCCCCAACTTGTCGCCCGTTTTTCAGCTTGCCGACCGAACCATCAGTCCGTGTTGCCGACCAAAGCATGGAATTAGGATCCACATCAACCGAACGAAGCCCGGTCGCGACCAGCTTACAGGTTTGGTATCCGTCCGTAAACTGATAAAGTGATTGGCTCGGAGGATTTTCGGACTTTGTGACGAGAATTCCAACGCCCTGCTTGCCAACCAAGACCCGATCCACCGAGTCTCCCAAAAGCTGAAACTTGTTGTTAACGACCACATGGGGCTCAGAATGCACCCATGAGAGCGACCAATCTTGATCCTTATAGTGAAAAACGCGATCTTTACCCGGAGTGTAAATCGCGGGTGGAAAATGGTCATGGTGTTCTTTTGTAGTCGCAATAGTGAACTTGGTTGGTGTGACTTGGAACCGAGGTTTGAGGCTAGTTGGTCCAACGCCAAGTTGAGCCGTAAGAATGCTGTCCCGAGTTGACAGCAACCACCCTTCTGACGAAGCCCGGTAACCTCGAAGCACCTTACTAGTGCCGTTATTCACATCATAGACTACCGCCCGAAACGTTGATAACTTCCCGGAAGGAAAGGCGTCTTTGTCGGCGACAACCCCTTGGTGGAAGTACGCGATATGAGTTTGATCGACCCACATGGGTGCAATGGAGTCCCGTTCTTCGTTGGTGACCTGAATACGCTTTGTTCCGTCGTGGCGACAAAGATAGATCTGCGAGTAGCTCCGGCGGGCACCCTGATAATAGTATCGGGCGGCATAGACTAAGTCTTGGTCCGGTATATGAATCGATGCCAGCATTGTGAGCAGGAACATGGTTCTATCTTCTTAAAGCCTCTAACATTTAAACAGCAACGAGGATCCATTAGTGCCGAGATCATTGCTTTTAGCTTTGAGCCGAAGTTTGCCTAGCTGCGCAAAACTCAATACCTCGACCCTTAGTGAGGCGACGAGAGTCCCAGCTATTGCCGTAAACCCTGTCTCGTCGAGGTTAAAGAACCATATTTAGCCTCAACGCTACGAGCGACACTCGCTCATAGCTTCAACTCAAGTTTTCCATCGCTCTAAGGGTTGAGGCATCTGTGTTATTACCCGATGATTCACTTGACCAGGGACGACGTCAGGATGCCCGCCAGCAGGTGGATGCACAAGCACGAAACCCGGAACCAAGAACAATCGATCCGCCCACATCCGACCGTACTTGCTGCTCTTTTAGCCGTGACCTAACAGCTCATTCCGCTTCCTTAGCTCAGTGGTCAGATTTGCTGCATGTTGATAACGTAGTGAGTCGTTTTGCCGATGGATTGACGAATCAGCGTGCCCGACAAAGTGGAGCCAACCTTCTCAACTGACCCGTTGAACTCGGAGAAGGTGGTTGGCGAACTGGCGTCGAAGAGGGATAACGAAACCCGTTTCCCATAAAACCTGCTCAACCTTGATTCGAAGTTAACTGGAAATATTGATCCAGTGGCAACGATGTTTCCCGACACCATGCCATCAGAAAGAAAAGTCAAATTTATTTCCTTCGGCGTTGAGTCAAATTCGGTTGTGTAGGTGCCTTGATAGATTCCGGCTAGCGTACTGTAGTCTGCCGCCGAGCCTCCACAGGATGACAAGGACGCAACGCATACTAATCCAACCAAACCGATTCGCAAAAGGTTCGCAATCACAATCAAACCTTACCCCTCCAACGCACCGAACGAAGACATGCCCAACAAACACTAATGGCGTATAGTTGGGCCATGAGCGAGATGATCGAAGAGCAGCGAAACGCCAAGCCAAAGAATTGGCCCTTGATCGTCGTAATTGTGATCACGGTCCTTACGATCATCGGTGCGCTTGGAGCCAAGGGCACTATCCGGTACTTCAAAGCAGTGCAAAGAACAAAATTGCCGTACTACTCGCTCGAAGTTTATGGAGATCAATTAATTTTCCGAACCGCACAAACCGGAAAGGTAGAAACTGTAAAGATCATCGCAGAGGTGCCTAAATCTGACATTGTCGCCATCCAACATGATCTAATGGTTACCATAAAGGTTGGCAAAAGGACAGAGAAACATGGTGCCGATTGGAGAGATGGATTCGTCATTTCTCCAAAAAATCGAGCTGTCTTTTTCAAGCAATCAATTCTAACTCCTTCTACAAAATCTGGGCCAAGCTACTTCAGTGGTTACGTTCAATATCAGTGGAATGAAAAAAGTGGATTCACAAAACTCACGCCCCAACTTGATCACATCATGACTGTGAAGCTATCGCTTGACGAAAAGACTCTTTTCGGAACATATTTCGGAGGTAGTGCAAAACCGGGTTCGGGTGCATTCATTTACACAATTGCAACCGGAAAGATTGACTTTGTGACCTCTCCAAAAATTGAAGGAGCTGTGGCCATGGTCAATCGTGATAGCGTTATTGTGCAAGTCCCAATTCAGAAAAAGGATGGTTCATACCGGGTTGATTATCGAGGATACAGGCTTAGCACAAGCAGCTATTTTCCATTCTACGTCGACTCTACAGTACAAGAGGTCGTTGCCTTCAACGGCTCTATCTGGTGCAGAGCCGAGTCACCTGGATTACAATCCATCCTCCGCCTCAATAAGACATTCGACAAAGTCGAAGAACGAATCGACTTTCCTGCGATTAACCCAGAGCCCTGAGCACATGATGAATATCAGCTAGCCGAGACCTAGTAACGTCTCAAGGAGTTTGTACTTTGCTTATGCCTTTGTCCCTACCCGCTCGCGTATCTCCTCCGCATCCAGCGGATGAACATACCACCGCCTCTCGTGCTTGTACGTCCCATACGGGAGCGATGTCTTCATTCGATCCAACCGCACCCTCAATGAATCGCGTGAAACTCCAAGCCGAGCCGCCGCCTCATCAACCGTGAGCCACTTGACTAGAATCTTTGCGGATTCCTCCATATCCCTCGCCGTGGTTGGATAAAAGGGGTAGTCGCGAAGATGAGCGTCTAGTCCAGCCATAAAATCAGCAACCAGACCCAAGTCGCGCAACCCAACCTGACACCACTCAATCAAATCTCGCCGGCAGACTTCATAAAGTGGAAGTCCTGAGACGATCGCATAGGCCCGAGCTCGTGTGTCTTCAGATGCTCCAGTTGGGGGCACCTTGTCATAGCCTTTAGGCAGAAACCGATGAGTATTGCCAATTTGTGTCTCCAGCCAACACTGGAGCACGTCGTAAGAAGTCAAAGGTTTCTTCATCGTGGCTCCACAGTGGTGGTGAAGGGAAGTTGATTCCAGGTTACAACTGAGAAGTGAGGACATGGTTCGAACCCAACACCCAAGTGGAAGTCGCATATAGGACGAAGATCGTGGAGCACTAGCCGATGAAATTTCATGCAATAAGTTTACGCAAAAAGCTTATAAATATATACATGTAGACGAAAAAAACATTAAAATGATATTGTATGTCAAAACCAGTAGATAGCGAAGCTCTGATTCGGTTTCGAAAGACCCTCTTTATGAAGCAGCACGAAATGGCGACCAAACTTGGCGTGCCAATAACCCGTTACAAGAATTGGGAGTACGGGCATCAACCGCCAGGAGAGATTATCCATAAGCTAATCGCGATGGGCTTCGGCAATGATGTCGGTGGTCCGACCATTCCGGCCCCGCAACTTTTGATTCCGGTTCCTTATATCGGTGAGGTCGCCGCATCCTCAGAAGTTGACTGGGTTGATCCATTCGATTCCGATACTTTCGAATACGTTCCACCCGAAATGGGTATGGAAAAGGGACGATTTTCGGCGAAAGTTATCGGTGATTCGATGTACGATCTTCTCGTTCCTGGCGACGTTGTGGTGTTCCAAAGAACCGACATCCCAAAGATTGGACATGTTGTCCTTTTCCGCTCATTCGACAACAAGATCACGATCAAAACTCTCAAGCATGACGGCACCAACTACCTGCTCGAAGCGATTAACCAAGTGTACGAAACGGTAGAAGCTAAAGGATCGATGATAGGCTATCTGGTTGGCATCGTCCGTGAACAGGGCAGCCGAAGGGTGACAGTTTATGACTCAACCGGTATCCGTCAGTAAAAAAGTCTTAATTTGAGTTAGACATAACATCTACAAGATTCCTGTGGCAAAATCGGTCCACTGGACTTACTTTTCAACGAAAAGGTAAGTAAGCCAGGGCAAGTGATTTGTCCACCGAAATTACACTTCTCATGAGCGGAGCAAGATTTCCGTCAAGGGGTAATTTCTTGTAACCTAAAAATGTCGATAAAAGTATATCAAGATATAATATCAGCTTACCGACAATACTGTTGTGATGAGTCACGTCCTGCCAATTTCGGTCCCCGCCCAAACCCAGTCTTTCGATGATGCTTGTGTGAAAGCCCTTCAGCTTCTCCACGACAAGCTAGATTTTGGGCTTTGGATGATTACGCGAGTCGAAGGACACGATTGGGTGGTTCTCAAATCCAAGGACTTTGACTATGGAATCCAAGATGGCGACGTGTTTGTTTGGTTAGAGAGCTTTTGCTGCCGCATGATCCGCGGCGAGGGCCCTAACTTTGCTCCAGTGTCCGACAAAGTGATCGCTTACGCCGAAGCTGAAATCGGAAAAAAGGTGCCGATTCAAGCCTATATGGGCTTTCCAATGTGGGGAGAAAACGGGGAATTGCTGGGAACCCTTTGCGCAATCGACCCAAACCCTGTGCCAGAATCTTGGTCCGAATTTGAACCGTTTGTTCAGCAAATCGCCAATGAACTCGCCGATGCCTACCGTGCCGACTATCATCAAACAATTCAAAATGGGTACGAACGTCTCGGAAAAGCAAAGTCGGAAGACCAAGTGAGTGAGCTTCTATCCCTTGACTGGGAGTCCTTACTTGATGCTCACCAGTCGCTTGCCCAACACAACGGAAAACCATATTCAATAATTGTTGCAAAATTTGATGCCAGCTCACGAAAGGATCGTGAAGTGAATCATTTATTGCAAACGATAGTTGGCAAGGACAATTTTGTGGTGTACCAGGGTGGTCACCTGTACGCCATTTTGTTGCAAGACTGTAACACGCCCAAGCTTGATGGCATCTCTTACCTATTACGAACTTGCCTGCTCGATCTTGGAGTGAAAGTGCTTGTCGGTCATAAAGTCTGCTCCGGGGCAAATGACCTGAATGACACCTATGACATCGCAGTTGGACAAATCGTTGGCCAAGAACTCCGTACTCGAGCAGCGTAGATCAAACTTTGTTACTCGCGCTTTTAGCGTTCTTAAAGTCCATCCAAACGATCGCAATTCCCATCACTACGAATGACATCCGCCCCACTATTCTCCCAAGAAAATAGACTCCACCGGAGACTAGGTGCAGCTTAAACAGCACTGCAAACACGCTCCAAATCATCAATCCCACCAGCGGGATGATAAGCATTCCAGAATAACCTCCAACCCTTACCGAGGTACTTCGGTCTCCTAGTTTCCACAATCGAGAATCGCGACGTAGCCCGACCACGATCCACGCCGCCAAGGGAAACCAAATCACCGAGGACAAGGCGCTAAACTCGAAAACGGTAATTTTGTTTTCGAGAACCAGCCACTGAGAGAAAAGCAACAAAGAGATTCCTAGAAAAGTGAAACCCACTTTCCAAGCGAATTGCTTCAAAAGATGTTCTTTCACTTCTTAGAATCCCTGTTCAGATCTTCTCGACTTGCTTTGATCAATATCCAACAAAACCAACTTGTGAAAGGAAATGAAAGTGCCGTGAATCTAAAATATCCAAGATCACTATCCGCAAGGACTTTTGCCATGTTAACCAGAACAACACATAAGAAAAGGGCTGCCGCAACAATAAAGGAAGCGAACCAAGGAAACTTCGCTCCTGGCTCAAACTTTGAACGAACCCACTTCTTCATTTCGGTTCTCGGTTGGCTCTCTCTTCGCGTTCATTCTTGACCAGCATCACCATGGAGCCACACCAGATGGACCTAGAGTGTTTCTTCATAGTTCCTTCTCCTCCGACTTCAATTTAGCTTCAATTCGGTGCCAACTGATCTCCCAAGCAGCGTATACAAGCATGATCGAAAAACTCCAATTCCGAAATGCTTTTCCCGAAATCTTTCCAGCCTTATCCATGCCAAAAACTACTAGCATCAAAACCACCGCAACAATCGGCACCATCGGACCAAACAACCTTGGAGTTCGCTTAATCTTCATCAAAATTCCCACCCTGGATTGCCCGCATCATACTCATCCATCCGATAGGATATGCCACGAACCCGACTCCAAGCATCAATTGCATGATCAATTTCGATACAAGGTGTTGTTCGCGAAAGTAAAATGCTCCGAAGACCCAAGCAATGCCATTTTTCGTCAGTAGATGCTTGATAAATCATGGCGCAAAACTCTACCGATAGTGAATCCGCTCAGTTAAGTACGTATAACCGCGCACTCGAGCGTCTTCCTGAATCAACGCCAGCGCCCGATCCGCGTCCAACTTCGAAACATAAACTTCGCATGAGCCTTGGGTAAACGACGACCCTGATGAGATTCCTTTCCCTTCCAAGCACCCCGAAACAAATGGCTCATCCCGTTCACGAATCGTCACGATTAGGCTCGCTTCGGCGGCCAAATCGTCCTTAGAAATCGACGGGTTAGACCACTCTCTGACCGTCGGGGCGACGGACTCCCTAGCCGTCGTATTCACCAACCGATAACCCTTCGCTCGCGCATCTTCTTGAATCGCACTCAGGGCAACCGGCAGAACCTCGTCGTCGCTAATCACAATCCCAGTGACCCCGCCCGAGTCCCAAGTGCCATGAACCTTAATCCCTTTTGACCGCAAACATTCCTGAACCAACTTCGAGTCCTTGGTCGCTACTGCCGCCACCGTCACCAACTTAACTGCCGCCGCCACATCCCGAACCTGAGTCTCGGGATTCTTGACCGGAGCACTTGTAACCAAATCCGCATCTTTGTTGTCAACGCCAATTTGTCTGTTTGGGGCCATCGGATTGGTTAACTCAGACGGAGATGGATCAATACGCTTCAGCAGTTCGTAGCCTCGATTCCACGAGTCCTCGCGAATAAGTTTCCTGGCTCGGTCAGCGTTGGCTTCAGCCACTACAAAACCACATGAACTGATATCTTCAAATTTTCCGTAGGCAATCCTGTGCTTATCGAGGACGGCGCCCACCTTTAAGGCGTCGTTCATCGATACCGTCGCCACCCCCAGTAAGTGGTCGTTCTTTAGGTCAATTGGTTTGGCTTTTGCTGCGATCGCCGGTTGACCGACAGAAATAGATTTGGTGACCACTGCACCGAGCGGCGCAGAGCATCCAACGGCAACCACCGTCAACAACATCACTACTCCAACCAATCGAACGCGCACTATCCCTATTGTATCGCGTATTGCCACGAATAGAGAAGGTTGGAAAATTAGCAATTCTTAACCAATATTGGGAAATTCTGATACTGTACCGTATGTATACTTTAGGTATGAGATTCAGAAGCACTTTTTCACTGGCGGCTATCGCCTTCGCGGTGGTGGGATTGCCTCAAGGCTTCCAAATGTCTCCGAAGGTGACTGAAGCGCAAAAGGCTGCCAATGATGGTCTCTATCTCAAAGGATGGCGACTCCTCAAAGAATCCCTTGCCGAAGCCAAAACCGACAACGAGAAGAACATGATCCGTGGATCACTCTCGCAATACGCCCCGTACGTTGGCGAAATCATGGCGGCACGCCAATACGAGGCCGATTCTCGAGGAAAGCCGGAACTGAAGCCGATTCCGACGACCCACAAAATCGCCGATGCCGAACGATTCGACGCCCTAAAAGCCATAGTCAAGGAGTCCAAAGGTCGCCAAATCGTAATCCTTAACGAAGAACATAACTCAACCCAGTGCCGGGCGTTTAACCTCGAAGTCGCTCGCGCTCTGCATAAAGAAGGGTTTAAGACGATGGGAATCGAGACCCTCAGTCCCCAACTCCCTGATTCGGTAAAAGCAGGCTATCCCCTTCGCAGTATTGGTTATTACACAAAAGACGCCTTCTTCAACGACTTCGTGCGCCAATCAATGAGCATTGGATTCAAACTGATCGAATACGAGACTCGAAACGGCGGTGGCACTGGAGATATGTTCGACCGGATCAATATTCGAGAGACCGAGCAGGCTACCAACCTCATCAATCAGGTGCTAAAAAAAGACCCCCAGGCTCGCTTGGTCATTTTTGTTGGCTATAGCCATGCCACCGAAAATTGGGAGAAGATTGACGGCGATAAAGAACTAGGATGGCTAGCCGCCAGACTGAAGCGAATGACCGGAATTGACCCACTGACCATCGACCAAACTGCGATGTCCGAACGAGCTTCCGCCGCTTACGAAAGCATGGCCTATCGCTTTGCCGATGCCAAAGGGTGGCTCAAAGAGCCCACGATGTTCCGGGCAAAGGACGGCAAATGGTTCACCGGAGGAGGCTACGAGAACACCGTAGACATGCAAGTCTTCCACCCTAGCAGCATCAAGCGACAGGGAAGAGCTCATTGGATGAGAATGGGCGGCTACCGAATGGATATTGCCATGAGCCCATCATGGCTCCCGTCGACGGGCGAGGCTCTCATCCAAGCCTTTGTCGCCACCGAAGGGAAGGAAGCAGTCCCAATGGACCAAGTCATCGTTCGCGCTGGACAACCCGCGCCAGTACTCTTGTTACCCAAAGGAAAATACCGAATCGAATCTCAAGACGACCAAGGGAACATCAAGTCCTTGGGCAATATCAAAGTGAGGTAGGGAAAGCCAACTAGGTACCAATTAGCTGGCCAAGCAAAAAGATTTACCAAGAACGAATAGCAATATCGAAGCCAAAATCCTGGCACCCTTTAGTTAACTTTGAACCTAGCGTGTAAAGCATTTCCGTGACACGATGAGAGGCGTGACAGAAAAGTATGAGAAACCATGAAGTCTATGCCAACAATTGAATGGTGCCTAATCGATTTCTCAATAACTCCGAGACATCAACACCGAGGTCGTTCGATGACATATGTGTAGATGCCTTGCGTTTGCTCCAAGAGAAAATGAATTTTGGTCTCTGGATGATCACTAAGGTTGATGGTGACGATTGGATCGTCATGAAGTCAAAAGACAGTGCCTATGGAGTTCAAGATGGCGATGTTTTTGTCTGGATGGAAAGCTTCTGTAGCCGAATGGTCAAAGGACTAGGTCCAACATTTGCTCCCGAATCAGATCGAGTACTTGCATATGCTCAAGCCGAGATAGGGCGAAAAATACCGATTCAAGCCTATATGGGCTTCCCGCTTTACCGAGAAAACGGCGAATTATTGGGGACTGTCTGCGCAATAGATAAGTCACCAGTCCCAGTCGAGTGGTCAGAGTACCAAGACTTTGTTGAAGAAATTGCCGCTGAACTTTCCGATGTTTACCGAAAGGAATACAGACAAGCATTCTCCACTGCCGAAGAAAGAAGATCACAAGCTGAAGCAAATGACTTGCTACAAGTGCTGCTCTCTCACGATTGGGAATCCCTCATTGATGCTCATGAAGAGATTGCCCAAAAAGATCGGATTGCCTATTCAATTGTTGTCATTAAAGCCGACGTAACGTTAAAAGTTGACAGCGAACTGACTTCAACGCTTCATAAAACAATCGGTCGCGAAAATTTTGTCGTCTATCATGGAAAGGGCCTCTTTTCGATGCTCCTTGCCGACTGTAATGCCCCAAAACTAGATGCTTACGTAAACCTGATTAGAAGCGCATTTGACGATCTAAGCGTGAACTACAATATGGGGTATGCAACACGGTCCGATGCCCATGGTCTTAGCCATGCATATGACCAGAGCCTCGGGAAAGTACTTGCTCAAGAGTTGCGTCACCGCGCAGCTTAGTCGAAGACGCAAATAGGTCAGACCCAAGGAATAATTGGGGTCTCCGTTAACAGAGGCGGCTCTAAACTCCATCGCCCATCTCGACCAGCTTGATGAGCTTCGTTCCTCGAAATCGGAATAAGGTCGCCGATTCACCTTCGTAATAGGCGCTACTTACAAGTACTTCCATTGTGCCGTCGCCGTCAAAATCAGCCACTGCCTCAATTTTGTTCATGTAGTTCAAGCTCTCCTCGCTCGGATGGTCGAACATCAACGGAATTTCCCCCGCCTTGCCTTTGTCTTCGTACCGAAGCAGAACCAAGGAATAATCGTTCGGCTTCATTCCGCTCATGCCGCCGTCAGTAACATTGTCCCGGCTCGAAGCCTGAATAATGACTTCCTGAGTGCCGTTGCCATCGAGGTCAGCCCGAACAATTCGGGTGATCCGACCCGGAACCATGATCCTATTTTTCTCAAGAAAACTATTAACCACCGACTGGTAAGTGCTGTTCTTGTTCGACAAAGTCTGAACGCGCCGAGGAACAGAAACTAGACCCGAAAACAGCACCCCGTGCCCCTTTTCATAGTCCTCGCCAACGTCGAGGTAGCCCGCCATGTTTGGTTCTCCCTTCATCAAACCTTTTGCCTTCATCGAGCCTAAAATTTGCCCAATTCCAACCCGAGTAAACCGAATCCGTTGGTTGCTCGGCTCCACGGTATCATGTCGCCGCCAGTAGTGGTTGCTCAGACTCCCCAAGATGAGACGGTTGTAGACCAAATAGGAGGGCTGTTTAGCTGACAGGGCCACAATAGCGACTAAGGAAAGCATGTCGGGACGTTACCTTATCGTGGCTAATTTGAGACGAAATTGTGAAGTTGCAAAAGCCTACAAAAGTGACCTCTTTTAAGGCGACATCTAAAAATGAACAATCAATTGCAAAAGCTAAGGCTTCGCAATTTTATGCTCGTCCTGTTATAATGCGTCATGTTACTGCTCGCGGCTTGCGTTGCACTTTTAGGTTCTCAGAGAGGATTTGACTGGGCCATAACCGGGGAAACTGGTCCCCTAAAAGACTTCTCGATGACGGCAAATTTCAGTAGTGGGTCAGTCCCATTCGAAGGCGCGATTCCAGAAAACGCCGACATTAAAGTTCCTAAGGGAGGGCGTGCCCACGCCCGAATTGAGGTGGAATTTTTCGTCGAGCAATATGGCGATGGCACCGAAGTTTGGAGCAACGAATGCGGCAATGTGTGTCAGGGGCCGCCACCAATTCACGCGAACCATCAGAGCTGTGATCGGTTCTGTGATCGACCGTGCGAATCCACTCATCGTTTCGAAGGTAAAGCCCACGAAGGCTTTTTCGGTTGGGGCCTCGATAGTATTGAAAAGCCATTTACAGAAGCGTTTGCGGATGCTTCTCAAATGTTTAAGAATCGCGGACTATTTGTCGATAACAATATGGACTGGTTGACCACAATCCGTGATGAGTATATTGGCAGAGCTAACGAAAAAGCGGACAAAGAAGTCTACGTCTTTGAGCCAAAGCATATTGGACGCGACCCAGACGTACCGTGCCTTGCGGGAAGGTTCTCGATCACTTCACACAAAGAACGAGTAATGGCAGTAATTAGAAAGGATCTCGTTTTCGAGGAAAAGCGAGGTAACGAATATGTTATGGTCGCCGAAGTACCAATGGGTGAGGACGTAATCATTCCGGTTAGTAGCGCCAGCGATGGGTTGGCTGGAGATACTAAGGAATCGGGTATTCGATGCCTGTGTGAACAACAAACTTCGATGATTTACGATGGTTTGCCAGGAATGGGACTCGGTACTGCTACGAGGAGCTTCCCGATTTCCAATCCGACAAGCGGATACGCCACGTTGGTCAAGAATATGAGTTGGAGAAATGTTCAGCTAACTGCCCAAGGTGAAAACATGAACAATTGTCAGTTCAGCGTGAGCGGTGATGCCATGGCGAGGGTCTTCCTGCCAACCGGAACATTATTGGTGCCGGACGACAAAAGAGCCCAAGTCATGATGCTGATGGAAGACTATAATTCGAGCCTAATTGCTGGTACCGGTGGCTTAATGACCGACGTACGGTCGGCTTGTACCGAAATGGCAAAAGATGAGCCGTCTGCAAAAACAAAATTTGCCGTAGCATCGCCGACCGACGGAAACTTGAATCGACTCGCGGAGTTTACTAAGAATTCGAGGTTTAGGGGACCGTGGGATCAAGTGCGAATATGGATCTATACCGAGGGCGCAACTTATGCCGAAATGGAAAAGAAATTGGTTCCGATGGTCTCAAAATCGACCTATCTAATGGAACTTGATCGAGTGTTAGCCGGAGGACTGCCTATGGCGAAGAGGAAGAAGCTTACAGCAGGAATCACCCTTGATATGATTCAGGACTTCCGATGCCGAGTAGAAGGACTTACTCGGGCTTTGCCCGTTGTTTGGGCTAGCGGAAGCAAGAAAGTCCTTGATGCCGTCCCAGCATATGCGGTTGGCTGGCTAAAAGAATCCGAGAGCCTGGGTCCAGAAATGGTCGCCACCTTAACGTATTTTCTTGGCCACAAGAATCTGCCCGAAGCCAAAGTGACGGCACGGAAAATTCTCATGGCTGTACCACAAGCACTTCGCACAAGAGTAACGAATGGCGGTGGTTTGGAGTCGATAAGCGCCGGTGTCTTTAGCACCAACAAGACGGAAGTAAAAGCGACGGTCGAGGTACTGAAAGTCTTTGCTCCGACGCTCTACGCTAAAAGCATTGCCTTCGGAGAAAGCCGAATCTAGTTTTCTTCGGAATCGTCCGAGCTGATTGGATTCTGAGCGGGTACCGTCATCTTATCCGGTTGTGGGGCACCATTTTCTACAATTTAGATTCAAACTGGTTCCATAACTAGGTCTCGCTAGGACCCTATCCTGAACAAATTACTTGCTTTCTAGGTCTGTTAAGACTAGTATGGGGAAAGGATAGAAAAATGATCAGCTTATTGGCGGCATTTGCATGTGGGGCGTCGCTCTTGCAAGGAGCGACTTCAGTCCAGAACGATCTAGTTGTGACAACGTTCACACTTCCGGAAGGAAAACTCACCGTATACCTTCCAAATGATATGAGGCATGGTGATCAGATTACGGGCACCGTAATCGAAACTCCTACTGGCACCGGGGAACTTCTCAAATCCAACGCATCTACCCTCGAAGGCGTAGTGATCGAAATCGATGGCAAGCAAGCGAAATCAGATCGGAAAGGAATTTCTTTACTGGTGCCAGCTGGCATCGGAACCATTGCGCTAAAGCTCCTTGCACCAAATGGCACCCCAATCGGGACTGCAAACATTCCAACCATTCCACCTAATGTAGGTCTATCCTCACCAACTTTCAACTGCGATCCAGTCCAAAATGCCGCTGGTCCATTAACGATCAACGGTCCGTTTGACGGCAACGCCGCAAACACCAATGTTAATTGCGGCCCAAATCCAATGACGGTCATGGCTGAATCACCAAGGTCAAGTGTTGTGGCAGGTCCGCCTAACACTCCTGGTAAGACAAACATATCCGTCGATGAAGCTGGCAACAAAGCGAATTTGCCCTGCAATTTGGTTAAGATGACGATGACGGCATCGAAAACCACTCTGCTCAGAGGCGAGAAAACGACGGTCACTGTAAAAGTCAGCGGACTAGAAGGCTTGTCAAAAACGTGCTTCCCAATCCCTCTCGAATTCGTGAATGAAACACCTGCCATCATCCGATTTCAACAAACAACGGAAAAGCGACTTCCTGTTGGAATGCCTCAAAACAGCGTCAAAGACGGCATTGGCACAATGCAAATAGGCCTCGTTGGAATCAATCCAGGAAAGTTTATTCTCCGTGGATTAGCTTATAACACCTCCATTCATGATATCAAAAAGCTTCTGAATGCACCCGCGCTTAACAGCTGGCTCGACGCATTGATCGTAAAGTATGAAGCTGAGATAAAGGCACTAGAGGCTTCCGGTGCAACCGATGGCGGTACAAAGTCCAAAATTGGACGGAAGAAAAAGACCTTGTCAGTGTTGAAAGGGAATCGAAACGCAACTCCAGCCACTCTTAGTGACTGTAAAGAGGCAGTTGACCTCGCACTTGCCGAAGACTCCTTCTTCGAACTAGCCAAAGAGCTATTGGTGACTGCTGCAGATTTACTTGGCTATACCGACATCCCGATCCCTGCCCTTGGCAAAATCCTCAAGGGTCTCGAAGCCGTCGCTGCAGGAGCCAAACTTGTCAAAACCCTCGCCGCTCTCGAAAGGGCCCAGGCACTTGCCGCCGCTTACGACGCACTTGCCGCCGCTTACGACGCACTTTCGAATGTCGCTGAAAAGGTCGAGAAACTTGCGGAGTTGAAGGATGCGGTTAACGCCGTCAAGGAAGCCCTCGCTTCCGGGCAGGAATAGGCGATTGTCGTGGTTGACCAAGGCCATCACCCAAGCTTGACCATCTTTCGAATCAACGCCTGATCATCCGCCGACAAGTCCTCGATCCGCACCGGTTTGTCCTGCGGACGAGTCTGCTTCTGGTTGATCGTACCCATCAGACTCCAGTTTCGCCCCAAGTCCTGAGGCTCCTTAGCCGGGTGGTCGTACCGCGTGAAGTCAATCACTTGCTCGGGCGTCCCCTTTTGCCAATCTCGCAATAGCGCGAGCCGAAACTTGGGGTTCATAAACCACCGAACCTCCAGGTTCGCATCGCTGCACCCGATCCCGGTGCCACGTTGCACAAACCGATAGTTCAATCGAGAATTGTCGCGATACTGTTTTCGAAAATCGTTGCCAAAATCGCCCTGAGTAATGCACTCAGCATCCGGCCATCGGCTCCGAATCCCTTGCAGCCACTTGGTCAAAACCGGCAAGTTCTTGACCTGCGGTACCAGCGAGATCTCCCAGCAATTTGTAACCCACGCCCACTTATTGAGCGAAAATCCGGTGTCAAAGTTTGCCGCCGTACAAGCGAGCATCTGCTCCAGACCCTTGTCCGGACCGTACCAGCCGATGGTCTCAATCGGTCCAACACCAAGGCGACTATTGAAGCCCTTTTTAATGCCCTTTGAATCCGTGTATTCGCCCAAACCTAACCGACGAGCGGAAACGTAGTCCATGCTCCAACCGTCCAGACAGACGCAATCAACCATATCCTTTTTGGACTGGGCGGGCTTGCAGAAATGCTCGGTCGAGGGATAGTAAGGATAACTGAGTGAGCCGTCTCCATCGCCGTTGTCGATGCCAAATTGGCTGAATATGATGCCTTGACAGACGTGGATTCCTTCCTGCTCGGCAAGGTACTTCTGGTTGTCGGCGGCAAGAAAACCCGCAACCAAGCTCTTGGGCCGATAGCCTTTGCCCATGAACTCGGGCAGTTTTGCCAACGCCTCGTGGATGTCACGGTTCACCTGTTCACGAGTGTTGTACATGTTCGCAAAATAGGCACCCGGAATGAACGTGATGTCGTCGCTGTACTTATCATGAAACTCGCGCATCACTCGCCTCGCCGAAACATAGTTCGGTCGTTGATCGTGCAAGGCTTGCCAACTGAGTGCCCACGTCATGGCTGCGCCTGGCCAGCCAAGGGCGAACGCATCGCGCAAAGCCATGATGTTCTCTGGGGTGTGGCGGTCGTGCTCGTCAAACCCCTCGTTCTGAGTGCGCGTGACCTCAATCTGGTTCACCCGAATCACGGAGTTAAACGTCAGAATCCTGCGCTTGTCCAGCGGCTTAGGAGCAAACTCAGAAAGATCGGGTAGTACGCCTCCCATTGCCATGCCTGCCGCAGATAGCCCAGCTTGATGAATGAGGGCTCGTCGCGTTAACATGGTGTCCGCCAGTCTACCAGCGGTCTCACAATTCTAGGCGTGGAGCGAGAGCCCTTGGAAAAGACTGACCAAATGTCAGTCTTTTCTGAGGTTACTAACGTAGCCTAGGGCAACCTTTTAATCAGGCTCTCACACTTTCTCCTCTTTCTCTCTTCAGGCGCGGAGCGTCGTTTCTAACATAGCCTAGGGCGCAGCCCTAGGACAGCTTCCACCAACCCTCTTGCGGTCTGAAGGATCGCGCTAATTTCAATCCCAAACGTACCGTTCGTCGAACTCGATCCCATGTTCTTCGAGCAACTTTCGGAACTCGTCTTGATAAGAAAACACCTTGTGATGGTCTTCTTGGTTGGCGATGTAATCCATCACGGCGTTGCGTGACGAGTACGAAACACCAAATGCGCCATAGCCTCGCTGCCAAGCAAAATCCGCTCGACTGTTACTGGTGGTCTTCATCCACTTCGACGATGAAACTTTCGTGTGTTCCATGAACTTGGCTAGTGTTTCGATCCTTGATATTGCGAACAAAACATGGACATGATCAACGTGCCCTCCGACCATATATGGCACGTGACCATTGGAACGGATAAGAGCGGCGAGATAGGCAAACAACTCGGATTCAATTTCTTTTCCTATCCACGGAGTTCGGTGTTTGGTGCTAAAAACGCCGTGCACGAGAACCTGAGAAAACGATTGAGCCACCGCACTATTCTACGCTCAGGGGCAAAATTATCGCGACCCTTCAGGCCGCAAGAGCTACAACGCCTTTCCTAGGGCTGCGCCCTAGGCTATCTTCGTGCCGACGCTCCGCGCCTAAAATTAAGGAAGTGGATCAAGGATGCCGGGTGCCATTTAAGATAGTTGCTAGGCAATATTCGGGATGCCCCTCCGGGCCGAAAGAGAGGATTGGTTCCCAGTTAGATTAGGAAGCTTGCCGGTCGCATGAGTCAACCACTCGAAAGCATTCCATTAAAGCCACTTAGTGTTATTCAGTTCTCCATTGCCAAGAAATAGGCGCGGAGCGAGAGCCCTTTGAAAAGACTGACCAAATGTCAGTCTTTTCTGAGGTTCGTAACGTAGCCTAGGGCGCAGCCCTAGGAGTCCGAGAGCCATCTTTGCGGTCTGAAGGATTGCGCTAATTTCAATCCCAAACATACCGTTCGTCGAACTCAATTCCATCGATGGAAGCTCGACTTTGGCAGTTACCCTAGCTGACCTATAACTTACCCAGACAATCAAAAAATCGATCAACTTTCCGAATAACTTACCTAATAACCCCCGAAAAGTCGAATAACTTACCTAGGAAATGAATATATAACCCGAGCGTCCAAGCCAATCCCAAAGCAGGTAAAACCAAGCTTCGGCGGCCAGCCCATGAAACGAACCTTCACCTTACTTGCTTTGCTCCTTACATGTCTAGGTTCTAGCACCGCCACAATAAATCCACAATCCGTAGACAAAACGACCAAACCCAACATCCTCTTCATCCTCACCGACGACCTCGGCTACGGCGACCTGAGCTGCTACAACGCCGAGTCCAAGGTCAAAACGCCCAACATCGATCGACTTGCCCGCGAAGGCATGAGGTTCACCGACGCCCATTCGCCGTCCACGGTCTGCACCCCAAGTCGCTACAGCTTGCTAACGGGCAGAATGGCATTTCGAATTCCGTTCCGAAGTGTCTTCGAAGGCACTGGCGGCCCCTGCCTTATCAAAGAGGATCAATTGACCCTCCCTCAAATGCTTCGCAACCAGGGATACTCTACCGCGATAACGGGCAAGTGGCATATTGGCCTATCGTTTTTCGACAAAACTGGACTACCCATCACCAAAGGCGGTATAGAGGGAGTGAAGATGGTTGACTATTCGCGCGCAATTCCCGATGCGCCAATTCATCGAGGGTTCGATAAGTTTTTCGGCACTGCCTCTTGCCCGGCAACCGACTACCTTTACGCCTACATCGACGGAGATCGAATTCCAGTGCCACCCACAGCGATGCTGAACAAGTCCAAGCTCCCCAAGCATGAGTACTCCGACGATAACCGACTCGGCTTGATCGCGCCCGATTACGACTTGGAAGAAGTTGATATGGTCTTTTTAAAAAAGAGCCAGGAATACCTCGAACAACACGCAAAAAAGAACCCGAAGAAGCCATTCTTTCTTCTGCATTCGATGAACGCGATCCACCTGCCGTCGTTCGCCGCGAAGCGGTTCCAAGGCAGCACGAAGTTCGGACCCCATGGGGACTTCATCAACGAAATGGACTTCATCGTCGGCGAACTAACCAAGACTCTAAAGAAGCTCGGCATGGCGGACAACACCATCGTGATGTTCAGCAGCGACAATGGCCCAGAGACGACAAGCGTGGTCGATATGCGCAAAACCTACGCTCACGACGGAGCCAAACCGTGGCGAGGAGTCAAGCGCGACAACTGGGAAGGCGGACATCGGGTGCCGTTCATTGTCCGTTGGCCCGGCAAGACTCCAACTCGAAGTACGACTAACCAGACGGTCTGCCTAACCGATATCATTGCAACCTGCGCCGCCGTAACTGGAGCCAATCTGCCCGATAATTCGGCCCAGGACAGCGTGAATATCCTCCCCGTCTTGCTGGGTAAACAGGGCACCGAATCCATCCGCCCGTACACCTTGCACCAAACCATCAGCCTTGCCATCGCGATCCGACGAGGACCGTGGAAGTACCTCGACCACCGAGGCTCGGGCGGCAATAACTACAACGGCGCAGAACTGAAGCAATACGCCTTGCCCGACACCGAGCCAACTGCACCAGGACAACTCTATAACCTCGAAACCGACCCGGGCGAACGAGTGAACCTGTACTTCAAATACCCAGAAGTTGTTCGCGAAATGAAGGCTTTGTTAGAAGCGAGCAAAGCTGCCGGACGTACCGCGAAGAACTGAGGTTAGTTTGTTGTAAAATAGCATCATGAAAGCCAAGAACACCATCTGCCTTTGGTACGAAAAGGACGCCCTCGATGCGGCAAACTTCTATGCTGCGACCTTTCCCAACAGTCAAGTGATAAGCGTTTTCGAGGCGCCAAGCGACTTTCCTGGGGGACAAAAAGGCGATGTCCTAACCGTAGACTTCACCGTGGTGGGCATCCCGTGTTTTGGCCTTAATGGCGGTACGTATTTCAAGCAATCCGAAGCCTTTTCCTTCCAAATAGCAACCGATGACCAGGAAGAAACCGATCGATATTGGAATGCAATCATCGAGAATGGTGGCTCGGCAAGCGAGTGCGGCTGGTGCAAGGATCGCTGGGGCGTGTCATGGCAGATCACTCCCCGAGCCCTCACCGACGCCTTGGCAGCTGGTGGCGATGAAGCAAAGCGAGCCTTCGAAGCGATGATGACGATGCAGAAGATCGATGTGGCAATAATCGAAGCTGCCCGTCGTGGCTAGTTGTAGGACGAAAAGCCTGATCGGGATTTGCGGTAGCTGGGAGAACGAGCACAGATTGCGCCATCAACGTTGGAGAGGGTGGCTTACTGAAAACGAGTAAAAGCCCTTCTTCAGCCCCGAAGTTGGCGTTTCAGATTAGCCCGGCATGAAATGCCGGGTCTAGTTATTCTTTAATCCAAGGGCTGAAAGTCCGTTTCAATCCAATAGAATAGTGGCTCGATGCCCCAATCTCTTTCCCAAGTTTTCGTTCATGGCGTCTTCAGCACCTGGCACCGAACTTCCTGGCTCGACTCCGACCTCCGAAAGTCTCTATTTGCCTATATTGCCAACCAAAATGAGCATCATAACAACAGTTCATTTCAGGACGAGTTTCGACAGTTGATGAAAGAACAAGGAATTGAAATTGACGAACGATACGTTTGGGATTGAAGCGAACTTTCAGCTCGCGAATATTCCTTGGCGCTACCCAGCACTTCGTGCTGGGCTAATCTGAAACGCCCACTTCGGGGCTAAAGAAACACCACACAATCGTCAATGTTTGGCTTTACGAGAAATAGCTTTAGCCTCTTCTCGCCTATTCGCCACGACGTTGGTGCTCCAAACGATCCAGAAAACAAAGAAAAGACAATAACCCAGAGAAACGAAAAGAGGCAACATTAATGCTGATCTCTGATCTCGATCCCGGAAAAAACAGAATAGATAATAACAAAGAGAACCAGGCAGCCAAAGTTGACTGCGGTTTTTTACCCTTACTTAGTAAGGACACAGTTAGGGAGTTCTTCCATGGTCATTGGCCGCCAAGGACTTCACGCTTATGGGCAGCAAATGCAGCTAGGACTTCACCTTTTTCTGTCTTTGGTACTTTGTAGTAGTCAAGCGTCCGACCCAGTTCGGCTGCAACTTCGTCGAACTCCTTCGACGAAATATTAAATTTCTGGTGCGCCTTCTCAAGGCCCAGCTTTGTCTTTCCAGGCTGTGTCGGCGTGTAGGTGTAAGGACCTCCTGTGATTTTACATACCCAAAGAGTACGCATAAACTTGAGGCCGGGTAGCCTGTCTAAGTTCTCGGTACTCCACTTCCTAAGGGCTAGATTCTTGGAAGTTCTCCCTACCATTGGGTTTTCAATCAAGGCATCGCTAAAGTGATTGATTACTGCTGAGATCGCAAAAACGCCACCTAACCGTTCATAGAGGCTCTTCTTGGGCATTGGAGTTAAGCGGGGCGTCAATGTTATTGCGGTGGTTTTTGTTTGTGAAGATCCCAGAACCGTAGAATTTGGAAGCGCAATCGACATTCCCGCAATGGTTAAGCAAAGAACTCCGCTAAAAAAGCTAAGCCGAAGTGTTTGATTAAGTTTCATTAGATATTCAGCATGTCACTCCACAATTGTAATTGAAAGTCCGCTTGTTTGAGTCCTAATCTTGATGGACACAAATTAGACCGTTGCCCCGAGGTTGCGGACGTTCACAGCCGGAGGTGGGTAAGTATCCAACTTCTTGAATAGGCTCGCTTACGAGTCACCTTTGAGAGTCTAGAGTTGCACTGACTGTGTAATGCTGGACTTGCATCCGCTTCCTCAGAGGAAGCACTATGGATGTAGTGATTGGACAGAACTTTGAAGTTTGAAATCTGTCTATCCAGGTCTCTCTATGCAACACGGCACGTCACCTCGAAAACGAACTAATATCGATCTAGCTTCTGTCCTCTTAGGACTTGGTAGCGGTATCTTTGCTACCCTGATCTTCGCAATTTATAAAGAGCGAGAATTCGATCGATTAATCAATAATTCTCGCAAAATGGCTGATTCTGCTGGAAACTTCGTTGAAAATATAGGTGATGAAGCCCAAGCGATGAATTCAAATTTGGCCAATGCCGCCCACAATGGGGTGAGGTCGGTAAAAAAGGTTTCTAGAGACGCTATCGAGGCAGTTCAAGACAAAATGCACGGTTAAAGTGCATTACGGTGCGATCGTGAAGATTGAAACTAATGGGTCAAGATACGGCAAACAATACCAAGGTCGAGGAAGTTTCCTACCCCTAAATTTGCGGAACCCCGTATTTCCGTTCTAGGTCAAAGCACAGCTGCGGAGTTGTGCTACGATTCCGTCTCGTTAACCACGTCGAAGTCTACGACCTGCAAAGCTGCGACCTTGACCTGTCCGCCTTGGCACCAGATCAAGTTTGACAATATTCCAAAGGACTGAAGTCTGTTTCAATTGAAGCCAACATCAGATTTCGGTAGAACGCAACGTCTCTCACTTCGATCCGCGCAGGGCTAAACTGAACAACTTTGTTGTGGTTTTTGAACGAGGAAGATTGATCGCTGTGGCGTGTCATGGCAGATCACGCCACGGGCGGTACTCACCGACGCCTTGGCGGCAGGAGGCGACGAGGCAAAGCGAGCGTTTGAGGCAATGATGACGGTGCAGAAGATCGATGTGGCGGCGATCGAAGCCGCCGTTAGAGGTTAAGCAAACTACTTTCCTGAAAGGGACTGCCCGACTTCATACAACAGCCGTTTCCCTTCATTAATCACGTCCGCCGCTGTCCGCGAGCCAAGCGTAGTCGGCCCAATCCCTGCCAAAAACCCATCGAGCTTTGCCCGTCCAATCGCCGCTTTTGCCGAGTCACTTCTAGCCAATTCAGCCCGAACAATCCTCAGCTTCTCAAAGTCCTGAATACCCTCCCTAATCCGTTCAAAACGAACCGAGCTTTTTGCATCTGGATAAACGAGATAGGCGTCGCCGCTCGGCCAAGTAATATACCGGGAATCTGTTTCTGGACTCTCGACCCAACTGTTATAAGCCCACCTCAAGAACCCGTCAAAGCCCATCGCCGACGCATACCAACCTTCGTAACAAGATTCAGAGGGCGGGGAAAACGTGAAGTTATTGGGCTTCGGAATCATGCAGGCAACATAATAAGTCGTCTTCAGCCCGCGCATCTTTCGCGACCGCATGACGTCCCCCGCAATGTCCTTTACCGCGTGCCAATTGGAGCTGAAATCGTAGATCGAAGGGTTCAGCGCCTTGTAATAGAATCCCGCCATCGCAACCTTTAGTTCCGGAGCCGTGGTCTTGAGAAACGTAAACAGCTTCGCCATTTCGTCTTCCTCCCGTTCATCAAGGGCAATCGCGGTCTTCTGTAACCACCCCCGAGACTTCAGATGAGATATGAAGTCAGTCAAGAAGCTTCGCCAGGTGCGCTCGTACTCAACCGTTCCTGGAATGAGTTCAACCGACACAGTCTTGCCGGTTGGTTCATCAAACCAAGAAAGCATGTTGCCAACCGGAACCATGGAATAGCAATTGATCTGCTCGGTGATCCCGCAATCCATCGCCAATTGAATGTACTTATCAAACGCAGTGTAATCGAACTTCCATGTCCCGTCTGACTTATGGGTCCAGTGAATCATGCTGCCGTGCGAGTCAAACACCTGATCCCCCCAAGGCTTATCAATGATCGTTGCCGTTATGCACTTTTGCCCCGCCTGAGCCAGCATCGTCAAAAGCGACCGCAAGTAACGAAAATGCTCGGGCGACCAAAGTTGAACGCCGTGATACCGAGCAACAGAAAAAGGGTTCTGCCACAAGTCAAGATGGAATGACCATTTTGCTGGAGGGGGAAGTTGTCGATTCTGAACCTCTAATGTAACCGGATGGCGAACCGTACCCGACGCCGACTGAACCGAAATCGTTCCTTGATAGATTCCCGCTGTCGCTTCGGGTGGGATATTCACGGAGATCCAAATTGGTCGGGTCTCACGAGAGCCGATCGAAAAACTACTTGTCTTACTCAGAAGATCGGGTTTGAGGTGAGCAGGAATCTTGCCTGCGATCTTCCGATCATTGCCACCCGGAAACTCGTCAGTTAAAACGTACTTGATGACATTGATCGTCGTGCTCTTGGCATCAATATGATTCTTCCCAGAGACAAGTTGGCTCGCGCTAATTTTAACGTCGCCAATAGGAATTGTCGACCAAACAACAAGCTTGCAGCTCACTCGCTCGCCTTTCCAACCATT
>JANPAV010000075.1:0-4286 GCA_031430115.1 Armatimonadota bacterium
TTATCAATTGGAGCAGACCGAAAGGCAAGCTCCGATTGAAACAGCACCTTTTGGCCCTGATCAACCGGAAAACTACCTATCAGGGCCAAAAGCAAAGCTACAATTCTCTAATTGACGAACCCACTCGCCACCCGGTTAGCGTCTACGTCCGTAGTCACGAGGATTGTTGTTTCCACCACTGTCACGTGAACCGTTGAAACCACCGCTGTCTCGTGGCGCAAGATACTCTCGACGAGTTTCTTGGTCACCACCAAACGCCGGCTGGGCAAGTTGAACCTTGACCTTTCGGTTCCGCAAAGTCGTATTGCTCAATGCCTCAACAACTCGTTTACCTTCCGAAGCAGGAACCTCGACGAATGCAGTTCGATCAAGCAGATCAATAACGCCAATCTGACTCGCAGCAAGTCCTGACTCTCCCGCAATTGCACCAACCAAGTCTCCCGGTCGGAGGCCATCTTGTCTTCCCATTCCGATAAAGATTCGTACCATTCCAGTCTCTGGTTGTTCAAAATCGGCAAAAGACTCTTGTTCGGCATCCTGATGCTCGCTCTGATGTCGTTCCTTCCAAAGCATCTGCATCGCGGCAGCCGCGACTTCAAGTGCATCATATTGCTCCGAAAGTTCACTGACGGCTGGAAGCATGTTTTCAAACTCTCCGGTCGCCAAGACTTCGCGCAGAGATTCGACAAACGCCTCTTGTCGACGAGAAGCAATGTCGGCAACCGTCGGAATTCTGGCCGCCTCAATTCGAGAGCCAATCATTCGCTCAATGTTCGCAAGCTGACGTCGCTCACGATGATATACCAACGTGATGGCGTCACCGGTTCTGCCTGCTCGGCCAGTTCGACCAATTCGGTGAATATACTGCTCAGCGTCAAACGGAACGTCGTAGTTGATTACGTGAGTGACACTATCAATATCAAGACCCCGAGCGGCTACGTCAGTAGCGACGAGCAAGTCAGCTAATCCATCTCGGAAGCGGCGAAGCACTCGTTCTCGCTCCTGTTGGCTCATATCGCCGTGGATCGGTTCAGCATTGTAACCTCGAAGTTGCAACGAGTCACTCAATTCAGCAGTTTCAAGCCGGGTGCGACAGAAAACAATTGTAGAACCCGGAGTTTCCATATCAAGGACCCTGGCTAACGCTTCTGGCTTCTTACCCGGCGCTACTTCGTAATAGGTTTGGTTCGTCGTTTCAAGCGTTCGCTGCTTGGCAATGATCTCAACCCGCTGGGGATTGCGAAGATATTTGCTGGTGATCGACAAGACTCTTGGTGCCATGGTGGCTGAGAAGAATGCCAACTGACGACTCTCCGGTAGCTCAGACAGAATTGCTTCCATGTCTTCGGTGAATCCCATTGCCATCATTTCGTCGGCTTCATCAAGGACACAGAACTTTACGCCGTCAAGGCGCAAAGAACCCCGCCGGAGGTGGTCCAGTACACGACCAGGAGTACCAACCACAATATGGGCACCAGATCGCAATGCCCGAAATTGACGGTCAATCGGTTGTCCGCCGTAAACCGGAACAACCTTAAGTCCGCCGTACTTGGCAAAGTCATGGAGCCCCTTGGCAACCTGAATTGCAAGCTCTCGAGTTGGAGCCAGGATCAGCGCCTGAGTCGTATTATCCGAAGGATCCATCTTCTCGATAAGCGGCAGACCAAATGCAGCCGTTTTTCCGGTTCCAGTCTGAGCCAGTCCGATGAAATCACAACCGGTGAGCAAAACGGGAATTCCGAGCGCTTGAATCGGGGTCGGAACTTCAAATCCAAGGTCAGTAATCGCCTTCAAAGTACTCGGCATCAAGCCAAGTTCGGCAAATGTCGTCTCTTCGACAACAGTTGGTTCTGGTTGAACCGGCTTCACAAATCGTTGATCCTGGTTTCCGCCCTTCTTACCTCCACCAGATTTGGGTCCGCGTGGAGTCCAAGCCTTCTTAGGCTTGAATCCTGGGGCAAAGTTTGATTGTTTCTTCGGCTGATCAGAGCCGGAATTGTTCTTTTTTGGCATGTCGTGTTTTGGTTGCTTTCCCACAATCTGAACCCACAACCATGCAACCCAACGCTCCTTTACCGGAGCACATAAAAGCCAATCGCGTGAACAATGAATGGATGCTTAGCGTGAGACTTCATGATTGAAGTTCGCAAACATCTCTGGCGAGAGTGCCGAGTCTCTTCGGCAACAACAAATACAGTGTACCGCTTAAGTACTTTTGTAGTAAAAATCAATGCCATCACCCAATATGCGACCAAATGCAGAGTAGATTAAAAATGAGTATATGAGCAAGAAAGGTCAAGAGGATTTTGAACTAACCAAAGGACCTGAAAGGATGAATCCTCTTGATGCCTTTAACCTTGCCCAGCAGATACGCCTCGGTCTCCAAGATGAAGTTCGAGCGCTCGGAATAAACGAAGAGTACATCTCAACTTTGGTCGATACCTTCTACACCAAAGTCCGTGCCAACCCCGACCTTGGGCCAATTTTTGGTTCCCGAATCGGCGATCAATGGGAACCCCATCTGGCAAAAATGAAGATATTTTGGGGCTCCGTGATGCTGCGAACTGGAGCATACGGCGGAAAGCCAATGCAAGTTCATGTGGGAATCAAAGAAGCCAAGCCAGCACACTTTCAAACTTGGATAAGCCTATTCGAAGAGACCCTTAAAGAAACTGCTCCAAACTCCAAAGTAGTCGAGCTTTTTATGGAGCGCGCAATGACAATGTCTGACCGATTGCAGTCCGTAATGTTCAAATA
The DNA here is from genome assembly GCA_031430115.1 of Armatimonadota bacterium. Lineage (GTDB taxonomy): Bacteria > Armatimonadota > Fimbriimonadia > Fimbriimonadales > Fimbriimonadaceae > Fimbriimonas. The sequence goes on from JANPAV010000075.1 coordinate 2,758, forward strand.
GCTGGCGTAGGTAATATTCCATCCAAATGGAAATTACCACTTCAACCACAAAAGGACTCAAGGGAGCCTGCAAAATCTTCATCCAAGACCTCCAAGCCCTCCCCGAAGAAGCGTTCACAAAGAGCTTCGGTCCCAAAGTCAGAACCGTGGCCGATATCGTTTTCGAAGTCAACATGGTAAACGATCATATCGGAATGGTGATTCGGGGTGAAGATGCCTTTACATGGCCAGACGATGGCTGGATTAAAGCACCAGCCGACCTCAACACCAAGGAACTAGTTATTGCGGCATTCGAAAAGTCTTCCCAACAAATTATCGCAACTGCCGAAGGTTTCTCAGAAGAAGAATTTACGACTCCATTCACTACTGACGAAGGCGAAACCACCAAATTCGAACGGATCCGGTTTGCAACCTTACACCTTTGGTATCACAGCGGACAATTCAACTACATCCAGACCCTGATGGGCGACGACGGCTGGAACTGGAAGTAACAATCTTCTGACTTTTGTTGCTGGTAATCTCGGTTCACATGTCTGCCATCGGTAACACCCCGCTGATCCAACTAAATGTCCTCCCCGGACCGGACGACGCAGAAGTCTGGGTCAAATGGGAAGGTGCCAACCCAACTGGAAGCATGAAGGATCGCATGGCGCTCAGCATGATCATTGGTGCCGAGGTGGGTGGAATGTTGAAGCCGGGAGGCACGGTTATGGACTATACCGGCGGAAGCACCGGAAGCTCCCTCGCCATGGTTTGTGCCATTCGAGGCTACAAGGCCCACTTTGTCTCGTCTGACGCCTTCGCCGAAAGCAAGCTCAACACAATGCGAGCATTTGGGGCAGTCCTCGACATAATGCCGAGCGTTGACCGCCAAATTACTCCAGAACTTTTTGAACGATGTTTTGCTCGTGTCAACGAACTAAAGTCTCGACCCGGATATTTCTACACAGACCAATTTAACAATCCCGACAATCGCCGGGCTTACCACGTAATGGCAAAGGAAATCCTCGAGGTTCTTCAGGGTGAGATTCATGAATTTGTTGCTGGAGTTGGTACAGGCGGATGCTTCTCGGGCAATACCGAGTACCTGAAAGAAAATGCTCCTCAAACGAAGTGCTACGCCATTGAACCGATGAACTCTCAACCGCTGGCAGGAAGAGCGAAGACCGGCGGTCACCGACTGGAAGGAATGGGTTCCGGAATCGTCCCTGGAGGATGTCGGGTCGATCTTGCTGATGGTTTCGTCCCGGTGACTGACGAAGATGCAATTAAGACAGCTAGACTCTTAGCGACGAAAGAAGGCATTTTTGGTGGAACATCCTCGGGAGCCAATGTCTTTGTCGCCCTCCAAAGAGCCAAGGAACTTGGGCGAGGAAAGCGGGTCGTCACCGTCATCTGCGACTCTGGTCTGAAGTACCTCGATGGGGATCTATTCAAAGTTTGAGAGTTAGACAGGGAGTGATTTGAACTCCAGTAATGTCAAAAGTTCTGCAACTCATTAATGAACATCCTAAGCTGCCTTTGCTTCG
>JANPAV010000076.1:0-2107 GCA_031430115.1 Armatimonadota bacterium
TCGAGCGAAGAAGGAAACGCTAAGGAATCATACTTGACGGCTCCAGTAATGAAGCCAAAAGGCAAAGCCAACGAAGAGCAAGCCAGAGGAATGACCGAAGAGACTACTCGTGGTATGGGCGAGAAGAATATCGGAGAAAAACGATAGGATGGATGGAGTAACGAAGCAGTTCGTTACTCCATCCCCAATTTTGGTGTTTAATTGTGGTCTCTGCCTGGTGTACTCTAGACGCAGGTAACAAAGTTGATGCAGATTCATGTCCGTTGGTTTTTAGTTTCAGCCGGATTATTCGTCTTTGCTTCAGGCGTTCTGTCCCAACCGAAGGGCGAAGACCTGTCCTTGGGTACCCCCGGTCCAGTGCCCTATCCTGCCAACAACCCGTACTCAAAAGCCAAGGCTGACCTTGGGAAACTGCTGTTCGCCGACGGTCGACTAAGCAAAACAGGCGCGACACCCTGCACCTGGTGCCACGAACCTGACCGAGGCTTCGGTGACGGACGCACGATCTCAATCGGGGATACCAAAGAAGCGCTTAACCGCCACTCGCCGAGTCTTTACAATGTCGGATACTCAGAACGGCTTTTCTGGGATGGCAGGACTTCAAACCTCGAAGAACAAGCAATAATGCCAATTGAGCATCCCAAAGAAATGGATATGGACCTCAAAAAATTGCCGGCAAAACTGGTGAAAGCAGGATACGAGACTCAGTTCAACAAAGCATTTGGCACAAACGAAATTACTGCCGAAAGGATTGCAATGGCATTAGCCACCTACGAACGAACCATCACTCAGAACAACACTCCCTTCGACCATTGGTTAAAAGGTGAGAAAGAGGCCATGTCTAAGGATGCCATCGCGGGATTGACAATTTTCAAGACCAAAGGTCAATGCATCACTTGCCATGCTGGACCGCATTTTTCGCTTGCCTATACCAAAACTGGCCCAGCATACAAAAACACCGGTGTTTACCAATCTCCAGTGCTCGATCCAGATCCAGGTCGAATGGCGATTGAGAAAGCTAACCCCGAACTAAAAGATGCCTTCAAAATTCCGTCACTCCGAGGAGTCGGCAGGAGCGAGCCATTTATGCATAATGGCAGTATCCCCACTCTCGAAGAAGTCGTTGAGTTTTACAATCGAGGTGGCGACAATGGCAAGCTCAAAAAGCTCAACTTAACCGCCACAGAACAAAAGCAGCTTGTCGAATTCTTGCGAAACGGAATTACCAACCATGACGAATAAATCAGCCTGCAATGGAACCCACGGTACTCATGATCAGGCCATAAAAGATCGCGTAGAGTAACACCTGCAACACCAATGCGCCAACGCAAACCGTCATAGCTGATTTTGCTTTGTAGGAACCGTGGTGAAACGCCATCGCTGCCACGAATATGCCAATTACGCATAGTAGGGGGCACAAGAAAAATCCCGCGTAACCAAGTGCCTTCGCCGTATTTGCATACTTGTCTCCTGGTGTCTCGACGATACGGGGATAGTCCGCTGGACTCGGTTGAAAACCCGCATAATAGTCCCCAACTGGAGGAAAGCCAAGCCCAGCGATCTGATTCGCCATGATCTGCCTCCCGCTACCAATCTCTTCAATCATGGTATTGGGTTGAATGCGTCCTTCCTTGACCCACTGAGTAAGCACATGAAAATCGGCTGGTCCAAATTTTTGGCCGGCAGGAGTTATCACAAAATATTGCATTTCATTCCTAATCCAAGCCGACAATCGCAAAAAAGCCAATCACGATCAATATACCAAGAACTAGCCCAATAATCGAACATATCATTGCTCCCCTCGTGTTTGGGCTTCCTTTCCTTGATGCCTTCAAAGAATAGACGATTCCAAAAATACTGAGAACATTAATGATGCTGAAAATGGGGCAGAAAAAGAGAAAGACGATCGACCCCACAATCCCGGTTGTCGCAAACAACCACGCAGTTTCTAGGTCCTTTGCTCCTTCGTCAGTGCCAACGACATTGTGATGACGAGGGTAGTTGGACTGAGGAATACCTTGAGCAAATGAAGCAGCAACCGGAAAAGTAAGTTCAGGAATACTCGATGCCAAAACTTGTTGTCCCGTCAAAGCGTCTTCCAGCATCG
>JANPAV010000077.1:0-4659 GCA_031430115.1 Armatimonadota bacterium
AACGCAGTTAAAGGCAGTCCTTATGAGAAATAAGAAGGAATTCGCCTACAGCTTTGCCGAGAAATTGATGACCTTTGCGCTAGGGCGAGGAGTTGATTTCGATGACAAATGCTTTATTGATGATGTTGTGAAGAAAACCGAGGCGAACGGTTACAAATTTTCCGCCGTTGTTCAAGGAATCGCTTCGAGTGAACCGTTTAGAAAGAGAAAAGGAGATAAATGAGCCAAACACCCCTGAATCGACGTACATTTTTGAAGGGCCTGGGAACGCTGATGGCGTTGCCTGTTCTTGAGGGAATGGCTCCGCTTGCGTATGCTAGCGGTTCTGGCGCAATTGCGGCAAATCCGACTCGAATGGCGTTTTTGTTTGTCCCGAACGGTATAAACATGGCCGAATGGACACCAAAGGCGGCGGGTGCATTGCAAATTACTCCTATTCTTCAACCGCTAGCGGAACTCCAAAGGGACATTTCGATCTTAACGGGCTTGTCACAGCAGAATGCCTTTGCTTTGGGTGACGGTCCGGGCGACCATGCCCGTTCGACTGCGGCTTGGTTGACTGGAGTGCATCCACGAAAGACTGCCGGTTCTGATATTAAGAACGGAATTTCAGTTGACCAAGTGGCGGCTCGAGAGATCGGAAACAAGACTCGCTTTGCTTCTTTGGAGATCGGGTGTGAACGCAGTGGTTTGGCAGGGGACTGTGATAGTGGCTACTCCTGCGCCTATTCGAGCAATGTCTCGTGGAAGAGCGAAAATACTCCGATTCCAAAGGAGGTCAATCCTCGACTCGTTTTTGAACGATTATTTGGTAGCGGAGCCCAAAACGAAGAGCAAGAAAGCATGGCTCGTCGGGATTTGTTTAATAAGTCAATTCTCGATTTCGTCATGGAAGACGCGGCAAATCTCAAGTCACGACTTGGAAAGCGCGACCAGATGAAGATGGAGGAGTATTTTACGGCGGTAAGGGATATTGAGAACCGACTGACAAAGTTTGAGAATCAGGCAAAGTTGGAAGCCGCCGCAGGCGTTGGTCGACCAAAGGGAATTCCGGGTGATTTTGGCGAACATATTCGACTGATGGGAGATATGATGGTTCTTGCTTTTCAGGCGGACCTTACTCGGGTAGCTACATTCATGTTTGCCAATGATGGCTCCAATCGATCCTACGCCCAGATTGGCGTTAGCGATGGGCATCACGATATTAGTCACCATGGACAACAGGCTGACAAGCTTGAAAAGAAGAAGGCGATAGACACTTATCACATTCAGCAACTGGCTTACGTGCTGAAGCGAATGAAGTCGATCAAGGAAGGAGATTCAACCCTTTTGGACAACACTTTGCTGGTTTATGGAGCGGGTATTAGCGACGGAAATGCCCACAATCATAATAACCTTCCGATCCTTCTTGCTGGTCATGGTGGCGGATACAAGTCAGGGCAACATGTGGTTTATGACGATCACACGCCGTTGAATAACTTGTTCATCACGATGCTGGATCGGGTTGGAGTTCGGGTGGACAAGCTTGGTGACTCGAACGGCAAACTAAACGGGCTGTTCTAGACGGATAAGTTTTTGTTGGCAAGGAAAGTGATATCCTCACGAAATGATATCACTTCCCATATTTGTCGCCCTCATTCAGACTCCTCAGGTTCCGGTCGCCAACCCGGACGACGTTAAAAGTGAGGACGCCATCATCAAGTCGATGTACTCGGTGATTTCTGGGCCCGCCGGGGAAAAAAGGAATTGGGATCGATTTCGATCGCTCTTTACTCCGAAAGGAACGCTAGCGGCATTAGTCAAGAATAGAGCCGGGAAAGTTGTCACCGCCAATATGACTCCCGAAGACTACATCACTCGATCGGGTCCATACGTCGAAGAAAATGGGTTTTTCGAACGAGAGTCCAAACGCAAATCGATGAGGTCGATTGACCTTGTTAATGTACTCAGCGAATACGAATCGCGCAAAAAGCTAGACGACAAGAAGCCGTTTGAGACGGGCACGAACTCGATTCAACTGTACTTCGACGGAAGTCGGTGGTACATTCACTCGATCTTGTGGCAAGACAAGCCGAAGTAGCTTTCAGCTTTCAGCTTTCAGCTTTCAGCTTTCAGCCGTTAGCCGTCAGCTTTGTGCTTTGAGCTTTGAGCTTTGAGCTTTGAGCTTTGAGCTTTGAGTTTTCAGCTTTCAGCTAGAAGAGTTGTGGTTTTCGTCGTCATGCGGAATGAATGCTAGCGTCAATAATCCTGGAATTGCGAAGAGCAGTGCGGCAAGAAAGGTTGTCTTGTAGCTTGTTGATGCTTGGATTTGACCGCCAATGATACCGGACAGGGCGATGAATGTGGCGCCGAGACCAGTCCCGATTGCGAAGTGTGCGGTTCGGTGATTGCCCCGCTGGGCCACTCGCATGAGATAGACGGCGTATCCTGCGTAGCCAAGGCCATAGCCGAACTGGTCGACAAACTCGACGAATCCGATGATTGCCAAGTTGTGAGGTTGAGCAAAAGCCGCATAAACGTAAAGGATGATTGGAAGGTGCATGAGGATTGCAATCACCCAAAAACCTCTCTTGAGTCCAATTTTACTGGCAAGGACTCCACCTACGATTCCACCACAGATGATGCCTGCGACACCGACGGTGCCTTTGATAAGTCCGAACTCGCTATTGTTCAGTGCCAGTCCACCTTTGACTAAGTCATCTTTCAAGAAAAGGACTGACATTTTTCCGACCATTGCCTCTGAGAAACGGTAGAACGTGAGAAAGCAAAGAATAGGGATAATTCCGGATTGGCGGAAGAAACTGGAGAATGCCTCGCCCATGTCCGTGCCTTTGAGCGACTTTCTTAGAAAGACCACGAAGCCGATGGCTATAGGGGCGCAGATTGCCAGTTGTATAAGCTCACCAGTGACTCCGCTCCAGCCTGTTTGGTTTGCAAACATGAACGCTTCTTCGGGTAACGCCCAGCCTGGGTAACTTCCTGACATGGTATTTGCAATGAGCTTCCAAACTGCGCTCACCGAAAAATAGGTCGTTGCATAGACTGTGAGGATTGCCAAAGTACGGGCAAGATTTCCTCGGAATTGGCCTCGTTGGGAGTCAGTGGGTTCGACGTCAGCCGCTGCTTCGGGTACAAGTTTTCGCGCGGGAAGCATCAGCATTGCGTAGAGTAAGGCAACACAGAGGAGCGAGACAAACCATGCAAACGGGGCTGGTACCCATCGGTTGGCTTGCCCACCGGTGAACGTATCGGCGGTATTGTTGGTTGGGTAGGTTGTGAGCTTTGCTGTACTATCTTCGGGCTTATCCGAAGTTAGTTTGCCCATTTGGTAGAGTCCTAATTGGACTTTGGTTTTGGCATATTCGAGCGAACCGTTTTGAAGATTGAAGGCATTTTCGGTGCCCGGAATGGCTACCGGTTCGCCGTTCGAATCGAGCAGTTTTTTGTTGTCTTCAGTTAAGAGTTCGCCTTGTTCGATGCGGAGATTTGCCTTTTTGATGTATTGCACCGACTTGTCGGATGACCCTTTGACCGCCAAATAAAGATTGCCGCCGGTGGTAACCGATACCGAATTGAAACGCATGAAGAATCCCACGAGAAAGGGAACTAAGGCAAGACAAATGAGCCTACCGGCACGGTATGAGGCGGTTTGAATTCCGGCAAAAGCCGCCTGAGTTTCTTTGGTGAATGAAAGGAGGTAGAAGCCGTCGGTGGCAATGTTGGTCATGGCAGAAACAAACGCACTGCCGCCAAGAAAGATGAGGGATGCGACGAACGCGGAGGAGCCAGGAAGCAGAAAGAAAGGTGCAAGCGCAAGACATGCCGTGAGAATGGCTTGACCGGTCAAAACCCATCTTCGCTTCTTTGCACTGAGATCAACAAGGGGGCCGAGAAGGAATTGAAATGCCCAGGGAAGGGCAATAATCGAGGTCCATGTTGCGATCAAAGGGTTCGGAACGCCTAGATCCTTGTAGAAGACCGCCGAAAGATCAGAAATGATCGTGACCGGAATTGCCTGCATGACGTAGAGCAGAGGCACGAACTTCCAAGGGTTTGGGGAAGCTGGTCCGGATTGGGGTTGCAAGACTTCGGTATCGGCTGACATCTGATCGAATTGTATCAGGAATGACTACAATTCGGTGTTGATGTCGAGCGGCTTTCGGAACTTCACGTGGGTATCGAGGTAGGCGACGGTGAACTCTTTACCGGCAGGCGACAAGAATGATTGGGGGCCGCTGAAGGATGCACTTCGGATTGGGTCACGAAGGAAGGGAGTGGTGGAAATATTTGGGAACGAGTCGGTTACTCGGACGACTCGATTTCCCCTGTCGTAGTCAGGAATCTTGTTTTTGAAGCTAAGACAGTGAACGTATGACATGACGCCGGGTAGCCCTTCTTGCCCATCGGGAATATTTCCTGTATCGTGTGGACATAAGTAGATGCTCTTTTCTTTTGCGTAGGTCATCGTGGCGCTGACAAAGTTTTTCGTTTGCTGGTGTCCATCGAATGTGAAATAGGGTGGAAGTCGGTCATCAAAATCGGATTGGTAGATTGCGACTGAAACAGTGAGTTGCTTTAGATTTACGAGACAAGTTTTCCTACGCCCACCGCAGTTTGAGCCAGTCGCAAAGACCGGGAATAGAATTGCCGCGAGGAGGG
>JANPAV010000078.1:0-22746 GCA_031430115.1 Armatimonadota bacterium
AAGCGCTCCATGTATTCCGACATGTCGATTCGGACAATATTGGACTCCTTCTCGTATAGGTAGGCAGCCAAAGCTTTTGCGAGCTCGGTCTTACCAATACCAGTTGGTCCAAGGAAGATGAAGCTGCCCATTGGACGCTTCGGATCCTTAAGTCCGCTTCGCGACCGTCGGATAGCTCGGCTAACCGCAATGACGGCGTCGTTTTGGCCAATGATTCGAGCGTGAAGGTCTTCTTCCATCTTGAGGAGTTTCTGACTTTCAGACTCGACAAGCTTCATGACCGGAATACCGGTCCAGCTTTGGACGATGCTTGCGATTTCAGATTCGTTGACGATCGGTTCGATCTTTTCGACAGCTTCCCATGCCTCTTCTCTTTCGAGAACAGTTGCTTCAATTTCTTCTTTCTGAGCCAAAAGCTTCTCAAGCTTTTCTGGTTCAGCGCCTCGCTTTTCGAGGTGCTCGATTTCAGTTGAAAGCTTATTCAACTTGACCCGATCATCCCGGACGTCCTTTGGTGGCAGACTTTGTTGGAGTCGTACTCTCGAAGCCGCTTCATCGATAAGGTCAATTGCCTTATCTGGAAGGGTTCGATCGCTGATGTATCGTTGGGACAGGGTTACTGCCGCCATGATCGCGTCATCGGTGATTTCGACATGGTGGTGAGCTTCGTATCGCTCTCGAAGTCCTTTGAGAATTTCAACGGCTTCCTCTTCAGTCGGTTCTTTGACTCGAACAGCTTGGAATCGTCGTTCGAGGGCTGCATCCTTCTCGATGTACTTTCTAAATTCGTCCTGAGTGGTGGCTCCCACACACTGCAGTTCGCCTCTCGCCAAGGCTGGCTTCATGATATTGCTGGCGTCGATGGCACCCTCGGCGGCACCGGCTCCAACTAGCGTGTGAAGTTCGTCAATGAAGAGGATGACTTGACCGTCAGCCTTTCGGACTTCTTCCATCACCTTCTTCATTCGCTCTTCAAATTCGCCTCGGTATTTGGTACCAGCAACGAGAGCAGCGAGGTCAAGAGCGACGATTCGTCGATTCTTGAGCAGATCAGGAATATCTCCGCTTACGATTCTAAGGGCAAGCCCTTCGGCGATAGCAGTCTTACCAACACCTGGCTCACCAATAAGACATGGGTTGTTCTTGGTTCGCCGGCAGAGAATCTGCATGACTCGCTCGATTTCGTTTTGGCGACCGACTACCGGGTCAAGTTTGCCATCACGAGCAAGCTCGGTTAAGTCACGTCCAAACTCGTCAAGAGTCTGGGTCTTGGTTGTTGCCGCGGCACCTGTCGAGGATGACGACGAAGACGGTCTTGAACTACTGGTTGACTTTTGTTGGGTGTCATTGTCTTGTAGACCCATGACTTCCCTTCTTGCCTTTTCGAGTTCGACACCGAGTTTGGCAAGAACTCTTCCTGCCAGCCCGTCGCCTTCTCGGATAAGACCAAGCAACAAGTGTTCGGTACCAATATAGTTGTTGTTGAGATTTCGCGCTTCGTCGTAAGCAAGGTCAATGACTCTTTTTGCCCGAGGGGTGAGGGTCATATCTTGGTTCGGTCGTGCATCTCCGCGTGGGAGTTGCTTCTCGACTTCTGCTCGAACTCGATTGAGGCTTACGCCTAACTTATCGAGAACGCGTGCGGCGACACTGTCAGCCTCTCGCACGAGACCGAGCAGCAAATGCTCGGTAGAGACATAGCCCTCGCCAAACTTTTGCGCTTCTTCTTGTGCATAGAACACTACTTTGCGTGCTCTTTCTGTAAAACGTTGCCACATACTCTTTTTTGTCCTTTTTGTCCGATCAGATCGGTTCTATTGCTAGTTACTACGTCTGACGATTTGTTGTCAATGCAAGTTTCCTCATGGGATCGATAGACCTACATAAAAAAACAACATCCTTCAGGACGAAGCAGATCACCCTTTAGGTTCAATCTAGCTCGAAGAATCTGACTAGAATTTACCCGCTTGGATAGCCCTACCCCAGCATTATTGGCAGGAATGTTTGCATCGGTCAGGTAAGGAATACAGTTTTTCGGGGTTGCCCGGGTTATTCATTCAGTATTTTCTGTTGGCGGTTCTTCAACCCTGTTCCCGTATGAGTTGCCTCCCGAAGATGATAAGAGGTATTATCATTCCTCATTACTGCCGCTTAGCTCAGTTGGTAGAGCAGCTGACTGTTAATCAGCTGGTCGTAGGTTCGAGTCCTACAGCGGCAGCCATCTATTTTAGGTTCAAAAGTCGTCTTTGTGACGGCTTTTTTGTTGCCCAATTGTCCGGGCTGTCAGCTTAACTGTCAGCTTATGGCATAGATCGATCCAGTTCAGTTGGGGACTATAAGTGCAACCTAAGATAGCGATGGTGCGTGGATGGTGGCAAATCCTAAGGTAACGTAGGCTCAAAGAAATGCCGAAATTTGACGTTTCCTGCGTTGACGACAGTTGCCACACCAGTTGGCAGATTGAAGAACGTGTTGGTGGATCCTGTAAATGCCCCAAATGTGGCAAGCCTCGTTGGCTGCGAGCCGACGATATTATCACTGAAACGCCGAAAGGCAAGTTCAAGAGGCCAAAGGTCAAAGATCCAATCTCTGAGCCGCTTCGAGGATTCAATCCGGAAATTGATAAGCCAACTTGGAGGCCCTTCAAATCGCCCTACGTAGTCAAGTCCGCCATGATTGTCGGTGTCCTGCTAATTCTGTTCGTCATAGCCATGCGCATGCCCAATGCACCCGCCGAACCTTCGCGATCTTCGGAAGTTATTTTGGCAAATAATCCCATTCCAAAGATCGAAGCAGTTCCCGAATATGTCCCTATCCATATTGAGCCAATCACTCCAGTTACAAAATCTCCTTCGGCTGATTTGAAACCAATCGATACAAGTCGGTTGAAGAAGAATGAGCCAACACAAGAGCCGGAGTTAAGTGTTGACGATATCTTGGGGAAGTATCAAGCTCCGGAACCAGGCAAGCCAAGAAACACATACCGAGGCGAAACTGAGATTCTGGACCAAAATGAGGAAACTGGCCGTTGTTCAATTACCATTAAGAATGATGCATCAGAAGATGCAATCGTAAAACTAAGGGACACAATTACGGATCGCAAATTTGCCACTTGCTATATCAAGCATGGCGACTCTGTAAAAATTCCCCAAGTTCCTGATGGTAGCTATCAAGTTTTCGCCCTGTTTGGGTCCGGCTATCTTCCGTTGAAGATTTCATTTGAATATAAGTCATCAGCCCTTAAGGATGACGATGTCAGTGAACTGGCAACGACCACGATAGGAAACGAGCTCCATTGGACAAATCTAACGGTAACGATCTTTGAGACACCGGGAATCAGTAACCAAAAATTCAGCATCGAAGACTTTGACAAAATTTGACCTGGATTAGCTTTCAATCCATCCGTCTTATCGGAAGCTGGTTCTCTTAGTACAAATGCTCGAGTCCCGGCCCTTTTCAATTCACTTGCAAGTGGTTGGCAGTTCTTCCATTTCGTTCCAAAGCAAGTGCAAATTTGCGAACATTTGAACCTACGGAATGTACGTTGTGAGGTTTGAAATCAGATTTACTTGAACCTGGACTCACTGGACTTTTTGCTACCGTTTCCTTCAAATGTCTTGAATTTGTCGCCACACGTTTCGACCGACCATTTTGAATCCTAGCTTCGTCGCATGATGCAGCTTGTCCTTAGAACTGGATCATATGATTCAGTTGAGCATCGCGCGAGCGCGTGTTAGACTAGTTGAAAGTCTGATCTTCTTGGTCAGCAGCCAAGGCAATACGAGCGTATTCAGATGATCGAGATTGGCCCGCGCCCAGAGTCTGACGTTAGAGTCAAAATGTTGGCAGACTGCCTTGCAAATGTCGTTTAAGCTTCTGGAAATGAGAATAAGTTGAACCTGGCAATGGTTGAACTCCTGCCAATGAATAGGTTCAGTTGAACCTGAGCGTTTTTTACCGTAAGTGCCGCAGGAAATTTGGAAATTCCATAATTGGCAGAAAAGTGGGCGTCCGATTGTTGCTGGCTTTGAACCTGAGTTTATGATTCAACGAGTTGTATCATCATAAAATTGATTATCCTTCGCGAGCGCGTCTTATCTCTTCAACCGACTGCATCCCCATGTTGCTGATCGCCGAGGGGAGAATTCTATATTCTCTTTCTCCTCCTAACGAGGGGGAATATATAGAATAGAGAATTGACGCGATTAATTCCTGTCGCAAGCATCAACTCAGGATAATGGGTCAACGAACGAAAGTTTAGTTGCCTCGAAACCCGTATATTCCGGTGTCTCCATGCAGTTTTTCGTTTCTATATTTCTCCATTTGCTCCCTATAAGGGAAGAGAATCTGAAACTGAATCGAATTCGGTTCGTGTGCGCCAAATTTTATATGGTGATCCTTTTCTTCCAGCGCCAGTGCGATCGAGGGTCCCATCGTCGACCATAATTCCAATCTGAGCATTCAGACGGTTATCGGGGATTTTCACTGAAAGTTCAGACAATGGTATTACTTGATTTCCTAGGACTTCAAGGATTCTTGAACGCAAATCAACGGCCCGCTTCTTCTGCGACGTCTCACCAAGTGTGATCCTCATCGATTCCTTGTCGAATTCGATGATTGTTTCTTCCAATGGTTCGCCATACCGTTGCTCTGAATTCAGTTTCCGAATCCCAACATGATCCTTCCTTAGCCGCAGAAGTGTGTCGACGGTTCCAAAGATTGCGGTTGATCCCAACGCTGAATCTCCGGTGTCGTCGCCTTCGCCTTTTCGTGAGTGATGTGTAGCCAGTATGCCTACTCCCATTTCTCTGCAAAGCTCAACAGCTGGGGAAAGCTTTCGGCTGACTTCAGCATAGTCATTCAGATCTTTGATCTCAAAGAATCTAATGAGTGTATCAATGACGATCAATATAGGCCTATGTAGATCGATGAAGGAGCGGAGTGTGTCAAGGTCAGGACACACTTCTTTGGTCCAAGCTATGTGTAAAGGCGAAATGCCAGGAACACCCAACGACTGAAAAAACTCCTTAACACTTCTTTGCCTTTCCTCGAGAGCAAAGTAGAAGATCGATCCTTGTTGAACCTTTCGACCAAGAAAGTCTTCACCACTGAGGATGGCTCTGATCATTTCGCGAACAATCGTGCTTTTTCCTACCTTCGGTTTAGCAATTAAAACAGTAAAGGAGCCAGTCGGCATCATGTCTTCAATGATCCAGTCAAATTCAATGTCCGGCATATCATAAAGCTCAGCGAGACTCATTAATCCAAGTCTCGATTGCACTTCCCGCAAGGGAAACACAAATTGTTCGAAATCCTCCACCTTATGGCCGGCAGCAAAGTGGTCCGTTGCGTCCTTTCCCGACTTGGCTTGTACAAACTTTAGGGACTTTGCAACTGACTGAAGTTCGGATTTCAAGAGTGCTGCATGCTTAGTGCCAGCCTCATCGCGATCAATGACCGCGATTATGTTTGCCCCGGCGAGGGACTTGGAATATCCAGGATCCCATTTCCCTGCTCCCATCGGATTGCTTGTTGCAACCAGACTGTTTTTCTCAAGGGTCAATACATCCTTTTCCCCTTCACACAGATAGATAATTTCGCCCTTTGATACCGCCTTGACCACTTTTGGCAGTCTAAAGAGGACTTTGCGGACACCCTCAACGCTATATTTCAAAGTTCCTTCGGATGTCTTTCTCCTTTGTCTAAAGGACTTTGGTTCCAATCGGACTACCTCGAAGAGCAAACGGCCATCTTCATCAACGTAGGGATACGTTTCAACAATTTTCATTGGTTGATTGCTTGTGACACTTCGATCTAAGCCGAGAGAACTCAAGACAGCTTCATAGGTGCATCCGGCATGACATTTCAGAAGCAGCTTTCCATCTTGAAAGTCAACTGACAAGGATGGATTCCGATCGTCATGAGCCGGACATCTGGCAATGTATCCTGATTTCGCTCTTTTGTAGCCAGGCAGCCGTGCAAGTACTTCTTCAAGGGTTATCGAGGAAGTTGTGTTCAAGCCCACTCCTTCAATTTGTAACGGCTTCTTGTCATTAACGCATGGTCGACTGGTCAGATGCCGACTCTAGAAACCGTTCGAGCTCTTCTCGTCGAATCCTGACCGAGCGACCTATATGGACTGCCTTGAGTTGACCGGCAGTAATGAGTCGGTATATCGCCGACCGACTGACCTTCAACTCCGACGCTGCTTCGGGAATAGTGAATAAACGTGGTTCTTGCATGAATTTCATAGACCTCAATGAACACTTTGGATCAAGTTGATATGAAATGAAACGCCTAGAATAGACACAATAATTAGGGGAATTAATTGCGACAATACAATGAAAACTGAAATATGGGCAACATTTAATCAGGGTGCTGAGGAGGCACTTACGACAAATACGAGAACGGATCGGAAACTTGTGTTTGCATGCCTAGACTTTTTGAGGCAGTACACCATCGAGCAGATAATTCCTAATTTGGATGCGGAAAGATCCAAACAAGTTTGGCAGGATCTATCTGGACTTCAGGCCTACGAAGGAACCCAAAGTCGCGAGTTGACTTGTTCAACTAGGTTTGTTAATCTCATTTCGTCGGCACGGCCAGGATATAAGCTAGAGGATGACTTTCAGCGATTTCCACCACCGGATGGCGGCAAGCGAATATCCGCACCAATCAGCGGAAACGATAGATTCTCAAGCTCTGACATATACAGCACGACTGAGAGCTGTGTAAGCGATTTGGTCAATTTGACTTGGATAGTGCGGATGCAAATGCGATCAGAAAGGGAAACGCTTGCTCTTCTTGGAGGGCTTAGGTCATCACTTTTGAAGATGATGCAGGATATTGAGCTTGTCACTGAATTGGCCAGGAACGAAGAATCTGCAATAGGTCGGAATACGGTAGATTCGCCGATTCTTGGATCAGGTGGCAAGGGTCGAAATATCCACTCCAAATTAACTGACTTGGAGAAATTGGCGCTGCGAGCACTCTGGCATATAGAATTTGAGGGGAAATTCGGAAAGGATAATCCTCTATTCAACGAATTCAACCAATCAACAAAAAAGATGAACTTCGCGCTGCGAAACATCAGAATCTTGATAGAAAAATCAGTAGGTGGATTCGGTTGGAGAACAAACTCAGTTGGCAGGCTTCGAAAGGGTACTAAGAAGGTCAATGAAGTCGAACCTGGTGCTTTGCTCTTTAATCCTGATCCCGACTGGGAAATACCGGGGGACCAAATACCTTCGATTCAGGATGTCGCACAAGGCAAGTTTAAGCCTGGTTGATGTTGGATTCAAGTAGATTTGCGACAATCCAAAGCGAACCTCAATCTGCATCAATTCGTATGTCGTACCTTCCAAAGCAGTGCCTCTGAATGTCCGGCGGCATTGGTGCCATATCCTACAATGTAGTCATAAACTCCGTCGTTTGAGATAGATCGAGCGTGAGACAAGGTGAAGCCAGATGGGTTCAAATCCACCCATGAGGTTGCAGTCCCAGACCAATAGCTGGCATGATATTCATTCCCAACTTTTGCATATCCAACTTGGTTGAAATTTAAGACGCCGTATGCATAGGACTCCGTCGAACCAGCCGGATGTAAGTCCACCCAGGAGGCAGCATTGCCCGACCATAAACTCGCGTGGGCGACAACACCTATTACAGCATAGCCAACTTGATTTGCAACCGATCCGCCGTATGCATGGGACTCGGTCGAACCAGACGGACTAAGATCCACCCATGATGCAGCTGAACCGGACCAGAGACTGGCACGGTGGGCCCCGCCTATAACTGCTACTCCGACCTGGTTTGTTCCCGAAAAACCCCAAGCTTGGGAATTAGTTGACCCAATTGGGTTTAAATTAACCCATGAAGCAGCAGAACCAGACCAGAGACTAGCGTAAATAGTACTACCACCCGAATATGAATAGCCAACTTGATTTAATCCAGATGCTGCAAGGGCCACTGAATTTGTCGAACCAGCCGGATGTAAGTCCACCCAGGAGGCAGCATTGCCCGACCATAAACTCGCGTGGGCGACACCGCCTATTTCAGAATAGCCAACTTGACTTCCCTGCGTAGCCCCATAGCCGAAGGCCTGCGTAGCCCCTACAGGATTGAGGTCCACCCAGGATGTGGCCGTGCTCGACCAAATGCCAGCATGACCAACGCCAGCAAAATACGCGTAACCTACTTGGGTCGAGCCGGATGTGAACGCCAAGGAATCTGACGAACCAAATGGATTTAAACTTAAGACAACAAAAGACGCGACCGTCAGTACAGCATCGCCATGAACGCTCGGATTGACCTGACTCGTCGCACGAACCGTAAACATCCCTTCTGCATTTGGTGCAGTATAGAGTCCACTAGAATCAACCGTCCCGCCATTGTTCTCGACCACCGACCAAGTCACCGCATGATTTGCGGTACCCGTTACTGTCGGCGTAAGCTGAAAGGCATCTTGTTTCAAAAGAGTCTGAGTCGTAGGCGATACAGAAACGGTCACCGTCTCGACATTGACCGTTGCAGTTCCAAATTTGGAAGGGTTAGCCACACTTGTAGCTTTGACTGTAAAGCTCGCCAAAGTCGCTGGTGATATATAAAGCCCACCAACCGAAATCGAACCTCCATCCGATTCAACCACGGACCAAGTAACTGCCGTGTTGCCCGTTCCAGTGACCTGAGCGGTAAATTGCTGAGTCCCGTTTGGAGCGACAGAAACCGTGGTCGGACTCACTGAAACAGTTATCGATGCCGGATCAGCCACCGCAATGACAGCTCCCGCGCTCGTCTTGCCATCCACCGTCGCCGTTACCGTTGCGTTTCCGATTGCCAAACCTGTGGCATCTCCGTTCGCAAAGCTGAGCTTGTCTGCCCCGACAGTAACCGCCCAAATCGCCGACCCAGGTGAAACAGCGATCAAGTTATTCAGCGAATCTCGCGCACCAAACTCAAAACTCAGCGTTTCTCCAACCGAAATGGTTTGACCGCCAGGAACATCAACGCTGTTAATCGTCCCAACTGTTGAAATGCTTGTCGTGACAGTGCCATTGGCGTCGACTGTCGCCGAACCGGAGGCCGTTCCAACCAAGGCACCAATCCCTCCGGCACCCGCGTAAAACTGAACGGTGAGTGTGATGGGTTGCACCTTCACGTCTTCAGAGCCTGTATAAACGATTGTCGAACCCGAGACAGGGCCGGAACGATCAACTGAGTAGGAAACATCGGCTCCGATCGAGGAAGCATTCTGCAATGTGATAACGGCTGAAAGCGCACTTGAAGGTCCGTCAATTGCACGACTCCGAGGTCCCCAGGCGATGGAGACCTTGGGCTTAACCAAGGATATTGTGGATACGCTACTTCCGCCCCCGCAAGCAAACAAAGTAATTAAGACGAGGCTTGCAAGTATGCCCTTAAAATATTTCAGTATTCGGCTTGAATTTGAAATTCCTTTCGTTGTGCGCTTAATGCCGACTTTTTGAGTCAGTAAACTACGCCGAATATTCTCATTGACCAAAAAGGTTGACATAACCTCTTGATTCTAGTGGAGAATCAAACTAAATAGCAACATGAAGTGTGTATCGCGTCGAACACGAGCAGCTGGCAGAGGCACTCAAAAAGCTTCGAGAGAAGTCAGGACTGACGCAAAGAGACCTCGCCAAGAAGCTTGGCAAACCTCAAAGCTTTGTGGCCAAGATCGAGCTGGGAATGCAACCAATTTACGTCTGGGAATTCTACGATTGGTGTGAGGCAGTGGAAACGGAACCGCCAACCGTCCTTTCCGAACTTTCTCAATAGGCGGTCCGGGCGAGAAGCTGTCCTCAAATGACGTGCTGATTAACAGTTCCCTAGCGTCCGATCAGCAGCTACTCCCAGCGGTTCGCTTTGAACCCGTTAACGGCCTTAGAAATTCCAATTTCGACCCAGACAAACGTTTCGCCCCGCATCCGTTGGTTTCAACTTTGGTTTCAATACCGACCGGAAATGTCTGCCAAACAAAGCATCCTATTTGAACTGGCTGTAAATGATGGTCGATCAATATGGCGTTATGAAGGTGTGACAATAGTCAACCGAAAAGCCCCGGACTTCACCGGGCGAGACCGTGCTAGAATTGGGCAATGATTCAACGGCAACCGATAGCTTCTAACAAGGCCGTTTATTGGATTTTCGCCGTGTTTTTCTTCGCATGTTGCGCAATCATGTTGGGGCTACTCATCAATAAATCCCAGCAAAGGCAGCGAGTCCCAGCAATTAGGGCAAAACTGTCCAAAATTGAGGGCGTTTACTGTGAAGCATATGATTCCAAGGAGGGCGTTTACGCTCATAGGTTCTCGCTCCTTGAAATTAGACCTGACGGATTTGTACTATTTAGGTTCGGGGAGGATCACGGCGGAGACTCAATCGAATGGACTGATCGGTCTTTTGACGGAGACGATGCGGCAGTCAATGCCAATAATGCCCAAATGCTCTACACACAGGAAGGCGAACCCTATACCGTTGTCCCAAAGCGAAATCCAACAGGTATTGATTCGAACCGATTTTACGTAAGCCAATTCCCGAAAGCTCCAAAAATTTCGATTCACCAAGTTGAACCTCCGCACTTGTCAGTTACATATCAAAACCCTGGCGAGACAATTGATTCTGAGCTATGCAGGATAGATCACACCCCGCTCTCGTTTACAGATTTCATGAACCAAGCTTCCTCAACAACCAATGATTACCTTCTTCAAAGGGACAATTAGACTAAACACTGAATCCCCTTAGAATCTGACTGTGGCCGTCCACCCAGATGGCCTCCATGAGATCGACCGACGCGCCGGATTCGACAGTCATTTCACCCTTGGTTTCCTTAAGCAGCTTTAGTAGGTCAGACCGGTATTCGTCGAGGGTCATATCTGCACAAGCGGGAGCGTCAGAGGCGGCACGTACATTCTTCCCGTCAGGTTGGCTGCGAGTTCACGAATGAACGGAACGACCTGGAGCAGAAGGGTAGTTTGCCGAAACATTTCAAAGAACTCGTCCGTAAAGGGCTCTTGAACGGAATACTCCAGCTGGTAAGTGCATTCAAAAGTCATAGCTTCTATTTCGCCGTGAACGACTTTCGCTATGACCGTTTGATATACGACCGCCAACGGTCCGACGTCGGATTTCATCATTTCATACTTGGCTGAGGCATTAAGCTGGAGGCCGTCTACTTGGATTCCGTCCATGTAGCCATTTCGATCGACCATCATGCACTGCACTCCAATTAGCGCGATTGCCTCGAGCTTCGCACCTGCCAGAATCCGCCGAAATACTTCCGGATCTATAGTCATAGCTTCGGGAAGCTTTTCTACTTGCTGAGCTTTGGATTTCGGCTTTGTCATCAGGCCTCTTGAAAGCGATTCAGCGGCATTGGAGTGTTGTCCCATGCGCCTTGCTTTGGTTTGAAGAGTTCGGCCATCAATTTCTCAGAGTGGGCAATCTTGAAGGTTGTATGGTAGCTGTTGATCGACAAACTATGGGGACTGATTGGACGAAGCTGGCAGTGTCGATGCTCAGCAATCATCGACAACGAGGTGATGATGTAAGAGTTGAGTGAAATGCCATCTTCGTCGGCAAGGGTATACAGTTTGTAGTGGAGCCAGCGCGGCATTCGAACCGTAATTTTCCCGCTAAAATTTTCCCAGGGCTGGGACTGAATTGGCTCGGGTACTTCCTTCCCGTCCTCTTCAAACAAACTCACCATTAAGCGACCGTCCTTATAGAGCTGTTTTAGCGCTTTGGCGGGGGTGTCGCCATATGCAACGACGCTCTGTCCGAGTTCTCGGAATACAGCCTCGTACACTGGTTGTCCGTCTTCTTCGGTGAAGCGAAGAAGGACAGAGTAGCGATCGACAACAGGAGTTTCCTGTTCGGAATTGACGATTTGCTTGCTCATTTTTGTTTTGGTTTCCTTATTTTTGGTCTTTCCTTTCCTCGTTTTCTCGTTGAACGGCTTGAACCGTTCGAATTGCTTGAACGACTGTTCGGACGTCTGTGTGGCGAAGATTTGGTTCTCCGCTTGGAGCGTGCGGTCTGGTCAATTTGAAGCACCCATTAAGAGCCGGAGGGTTATCTCCGATATCATCGTGCTCCCAAATTGTCGTATGGTTCGCTTTTCTCCTAATTCTAAATCCATGACGCTTTAAGACTCGGACGGCATCACGCCACATGAGGTTCTTGACAGGGTCTTTTGCTTCCCAGCCGTCAATCTCCGCATCCTGTCTCATGATACGCTCCTGCCACCACATATAGTGGCACATTTTACAGATTTCTTAGGTCTTAAGGCGTAAAACTGGTAATTGGTCATGAGGTTTGAAGACTTCGACGGTATTTTATCATGACGCAGCAACTTTGCCAAGCAAACTTTATCCCTGTGGCTTAGTTCCCCTTCCCAGGTCAAGCTTCAACGCCCTCCAACCTCGACAAGCCTGGCTTGCGTATACTCAAATTACGCGCCTGCAACTGCCTCGATCATTCCTTTCACATGTCGTTATATGCTATGAGTCACAGGTTCGAGTCCAGTCGGATCATGATCTTGCCGAAATCATTAAGCAAAACCCCTGTTTGACCGTCGAATCCTATATGGCCCGATATGGATCAGGAACGCGCCGCAAGTGGAGTTCAAATCCAACGGCAGACGAGCATCGACGCACAAATGGGATTCCGACTTTCAGAATTTTTTCAAAATCCGAGAGGTCATGCCTCGAGTCGAATTCTTACCCAGTAAAGGGTAGTTGGGGGCTCGATCTCATTCCTACTACCCTTTACTGGGTTCCGATCGTGAAAGGGAAACTCCTAGCTTGTGTAAAGCAGAAGAGGCCATGTCCTGGGTGGCGTGGGCATACAGATTCGCAGTTAATGACACCTGTGAGTGCCCTAGAGCCTTTTGTACAGCATGAATGTCACCTGTGATCTGAGCCATCAAAGTCGCTGCCGTATGGCGCAATTCATGAATCTTGATCCGAGGCAACTCTAATTCGGCGCAAAGTTTGTCCAATCGAACATTCACTGTCTTTGGATCAAAGCGGTTTCCGGTCGAGCTTAGGAACGCGATTCCATCAGGATCGGCAATACCGTCTTTATCTTGAGTAGCTCTAAGAATTCTAAGTCGATCCGAGACAAACGGAGCAACGTGAATGAGTCGGTCTCGGTGGGTTTTGGTCGTGGGCGAATATTTTAGCCCTCCCACTTCACGCTTCAATTGACCTCGAATCCAAACGGTATCGAACTTCTCAGAAAGGTCAATCCATCGAACTCCTTGCCCTTCCCCGATCCTACAGCCCGTTAGGAGCAAAAAAGCTATCAATGAATCAACACTTGATGGACCCAAGCCATTGAGGAGCTTTTGAGCCTGGTCGTGAGTCAGAGCCGAAGCGGGTTTGCTTCGATCCGAGGGAAGCTCGGTAGATTGTGCCACGTTGAGATAAACGTGCTGGTCCTTTCTAGCCATTGAGAGGCAAGAGCTTATGACGGCCCGAACGTTACGAACTGTGTTTCGACTGACAAGGACGTTTGAGTCTCTCGGAGCTTTGCCTCGGACCGGAAATTGCTTGCGCTTGCCGGAAACATCATTCAAGAGCTTTTGAACGTGGTTCCTCTGGATTTCATTCAAACACATTTTGCCAATCGAAGGATAAATATGGTTCATCGCAATCATTTTGTAAAGTCGATATGTACTCTCAGATCGATTACGCTTGATGACAGTTTCGAGCCAATCATCCATGTAAACATTCACGCGGGGTGAGCTTGGAACAGGCTGAATCCCCAAGTGCTTCTTTGCTGAGGTCGCCTTTGCAAATTTGCGAGCGTCTCTCTCTTCGACAAACGTTTTGCGGGTTTTCTTTCCGTTCGCAAGCGTGAATTCAACTGCCCATCGGTCCCTCTTGGGAAGGTGAAATACCGTTCCGTCGCCTCGTTCACGTCGATTTTGTGCCATTTAAGTTCCAATTGTCAGCTTATCTGTCAGCTTACAATGGGTATATTATGACACAGTTAGGTACGGATTGACACATCAGTTGACTCTGTTGAAATGGATTGATAGAACCTGAAATGCGTCACCTACTGACTGTTAATCAGCTGGTCGTAGGTTCGAGTCCTACAGCGGCAGCCACAGTTTTAGGTTCAGAAGTCTTCCAAATCTGGAAGGCTTTTTTGCTTTTTCCGGGCAATTGAAACCAACGTTGAAACCAACCCAATCCAAAAACTTCTAATTCTAGGCTTTTTCAGTTTTCATTTCTTTGCAGAAATCAGGCCCAGTAACATCATAGCTACGAACAACTCCAGTAGCATCAGTGCAAATGATAGGCACCCCATGGTCACTGAATGCGCCTGCATTACCTTTTGCAGCATCAAAAAATTCATGACCATGAGAGCCACAGCAACCAGGACAAAAAAGACTATTAGGAACGGTGACTGTGGATATTTACCTGGCGACGGAAATGCACCTTCATCCAAGGTTTCCCTGAGATGCACTGATTTCGGTTCGTCGTTCAGTTCACCCTCAATGCTCGCAATATTGCAAAGTGCTTCAAATAGCCTCTCATACAGGAACATCCAGTAATCGGAGCAAAACATGTCTTCTTTAAGTCGCGTCGAAATATAGCTTGTGTCGGTGATTTTTATATCACCGTGAGCAAGAGTGGCTAATTCGCCTTTTACCTTACTAAAATGGAACGGAGCCGTCGCCATCCATTTTGGATCAATACCGTCAAGATTCCCCCTTTCGATGTTAAGCCTTGCAACAGCAAATCCAAACACGGTTAAGAAAATAGGATCAATTTTCAAATGTTGAGACAACTGCATTGACGAGAATTTTGAATATGTTTCTTTGAGTTCGCTTTCGTACACCGGGCCATCAGCTCTGAGCCCTGAGAACTCGTGCATTAATGCCTCAGACGTCTCGGACGTCAGGTATGGCAGCCTGCTAGGCAAAGATTTTGGAAGGAATACCGATCTGCACTCTTCGACTTTCAATGTTTCATCCCAAGCGGACTCCAGTTCGGAATTCGTAAATTCGACTTTTCTCAAGAAACTAGAGAAGGCATTTTGATAGTTGACTCTTGCTGACAATTCCCGACTGCAAAGGTTGATAAGTTGCGAATTTGGAACTGTTTGATATCTGCTTAAAGACAAAAAGTGATTTTTGAAAGCTTGTTCAATTCGAGGGTCTCTTATTGATTCCCCGACCAAAATCGCTCTCGACAAAATAGCCCACGCAATGTCCCGAGCCGGCCACGGCAAGCTAAATCCGTGCGGGTAGTCATATCCTGCCTCAAAGCATTTCTTTTCAAAAGTCAAGAAATCGTTATATATGACTTGTGACCTTTCACTTTGCATTAGCGCGAATTCAAGCAACATGAGTAAATACTAGACCAAATGATGATCAATCGTTAAAGTTCAATCTAGTATCTGAGTGTTCTTCGCATCTTATCGCTTGGTAGGAGGAATCATGTGTAGAAACTTTATTGCGCTTGATTTCACTTTGCATGTTAAAATCGTCTGAATGGCAAACAATTCTGTGAGTCCGATTGTTCCAATTTGGCTACTATTTGCCTTCGTCGCAGGCATAGCCTCAATGGTAAAGGCATTGAGGAGTGGTTCGACACTTAGGCAGTGGTATGTGGACCAGACGCCAAATTTTCGAAGGACCCCCAAGCCACGTAAGCCTACCAACCCAAAGGTTGTCCGAATACCCATGTCACAAAAAGCGAATCGCATGAAATTGCTTGGAATTGTGCTTATCATTCTGGCCATATTTGGAGCGTTCATTTTTGTGCCGACAGGTTCGCCGGAAAGTTATGGTCGGGTCAGTCATCCAACTTGGGAAATCATTTTCTTTACTGAAAGCGATAATGTTATTGACTTGCCAAGATGGATGCTACAGACCCTAATTCTCGGAGGAACAGGTCTCTATTGCCTTAGACTAGCCAAAGTCAAAGAAAGTGGAGATACTTAGTGCAGATTTAAGAACGTTTTTCATGCGGTCAGCATCATCCTCAGTACATGCCTTTCAAGCTTTGGCATCTCACTCCCAAAACCTTGAAACCTGCTAAAATTGCGAAATGAATGGTTCTGGAGCAACAATATTTCTTTTTCTTGTCTTTCTTGGGTTAAGGATTGCTTGGGGTTTTTTCATTGACAACCGCGGCGTAAACAAGGGGCATCCAGGATTATTTTGGTGGGCGTTTTTGATACCGTTCTGGACTTGGATTTGGCTAGAAACTCGAAAGACAAAGCCAAAGAGATTTACGCCAGCAACTTTTGATCTAGGTAGTGAAAAAGTTCCCTCACAGTGTCCTACTTGCTCAAATTGCAACTGCTTACTAGCTCCGACAATGAAACAGTGCCCCCGCTGTCAAGCATTGGTCACTTAAACTTTTTTGGTGGTATTCGAGAGGATCCCTTGCATTCGGTCTGCAGCATCTCTTTGAAGTGCTGGAGTGACATGAGCATAGGTGTTCAACGTCAGCGTGATCTAAGAGTGCCCAAGAGTCTGCATAATCGTTCGTGGGTCTGTACCTTGAGATAGCAAGAGCGTGGCGCATGAGTGTCTAAGGTCATGAAATTGAATCTTCGGCAGCTTGTTTGCTTTGAGGAATGCGGTCAGAGTCCTAGCCACGTTTCGAGGGTCTGCCGGGGTTCCGATGCCAGACGTAAATACAAGTCCGTGATTCGTCCATTTATCGCCAGCAAAGGGCATGTCTTGAAGTTGTTGCCTTTGCCGTCGAAGCTCTTGAAGAGCTTCGACGGCAAAGGCATGTAAAGGAATTGAACGTCTCGCATTTCGAGTCTTTGGTTCGATGAAGGTAAGTTTGCCCTTGACCCTTTGCAGTTGCCTTGCAACTGCTAGGGTCCCACTCTGCAAATCAAGTTCTGTCCAATTGAGGCCAAAAGCTTCACCAAGTCGAAAACCAACAGCCAAAGCAACAGTAAACAGAGCTATTTTCACTTTACGTAGGAATGCATTAGTAATTCCCGTCACCAAGCATCGCTAATAACAGCTGGTGTTGATTCAGCATTAAACTACCTTCCATTATTAACGAAAACACGGAATATGTGTTAATAAGAAACCAACTGTTAGGTTACAATTAACACATGATGCAACAAAGTTCTAATAGGTCTGGGAGATATGTCGCTCAGTTCGCAGGAAAGCCAACTGAGTACAAAGCGTTTGTTCCGAGCGCTCTCCCGCCTGCGCCGCCAATTGCCATGGACGATGACTTGTGGGAACGACTCTCGAAGGCTGACAGAGCCATCGGAAGGCTAGACGGCTCGACAGAAGCCTTGCCAAATCCTAACCTATTTGTAATGATGTATGTGAGAAAAGAGGCCGTTCTCTCGTCTCAAATCGAAGGAACTCAGGCATCGTTGGCCGAAGTTTTGGAAATGGAGGCCGAAGTTCTGAATCCGGAACGGCCAAGCGACGTGGCGGAAGTTATCAACTACATTGCTGCCCTCAATTACGGTCTTGAAAGGCTCAAATCTCTCCCTTTATCATTGCGACTCATTTGCGAAATCCACGAAAAGCTAATGACAGGAACAAGAGGCCAGGACAAATATCCTGGCCAGTTCAGAACAACACAAAATTGGATTGGACCACAGAACTGTAGTTTGAAAACTGCTCGATTTGTTCCTCCGGCAATTCCTGACATGAAGAATTCGCTAAATGACCTCGAATCATTTCTGCATGATGAACAGCCGATGCCCTTCTTGATCAGAGTCGGTCTAGCTCACGCACAATTTGAAACGATTCATCCCTTCCTTGACGGTAACGGCAGAATTGGAAGACTCATGATCACCTTTCTAATGTGCGAGAAAGGCATACTGATGAGGCCCTTATTATATCTCTCGTACTACTTCAAACAAAACCGTCTTGAATATTACGACAGGCTCCAAGCGGTCCGGGATAAAGGCGATTGGGAAGGATGGATTAGATTTTTCTTGACCGGAGTTGCCTCTGTTGCAAACGAAGCAACAAGCATTGCCAGAAAAATTACTCTCTTACGCGAAGAAGACCGTTCCAAAATAGTTTCTGCGGCCAGCCGCACGACATCCGATGCAATCAAACTATATGAAAGCCTCTTTGACCGTCCCTATGTCACGAACACTTCGGTACAAAGGCTGGTCGAAAAGGAGTTTCCTGCTGCTGGTCGTCTGATCACTCATCTGGAAAACCTAGGAATTCTCGAAGAAGTCACAGGCAGAGCTAGAGGTCGTGTCTATATGTATCGAAAGTACTTCAAATTATTTGATGATGCTGAAATGGAAGCTCAGGAGGTCGTTTCCGATGAACCTATTCAAGAAACTAAATTCTGATCGGTTACCCTAGAAGCTGAATATCGAAGTTACGTTGTTAACTGAGAATTTGCATAATATTTTCCGCAGTATCTCTTCTTTGCACCGATGCCTAGCCAAAGCCTAGTCGTTGTGATATTCTCACGAGAGACGATGAGAGCTTTCCTTATAATCATTCTCCTGGCATTGGGGTCTATGGTTTCGCCAAGTCAAGGGAAGCCCCAAGTTGAAAGGAAGCTGACCCCAAAGCAGATTTTTCAAGCCTACAACGATTCGGTCGTAACCGTGGTTACGAATGACAGCTCCGGTTCGGGATTCTTTGTCAAAAATGGGCTACTCGTGGCCACTTGCTACCACGTTATTAAGGGAGCCACGTCAATTGAAGTGCAAGGCACGAAAGGCGAAAAGTGGCAAGTTGGTTTTGTCTATTTTGACAAGGACTCGGATGCAGCCATTCTTAAGCTTGCCGACGAATCAGGCAGGAAGCCAATTCCTGTCGGTGATTTCTCAAAGCTAGCAACAGGCGATGACCTTTCAATCATTGGCAATCCCCTTGGGTTCCTTGATCAATCGCTCACAACCGGCATTGTGAGTGCCAGGCGTAATGATGGCAAAGTTGACTTGATCCAAACAACTGCTGCTATCAGCCCAGGAAGCAGTGGCAGTCCAGTCCTGAATTCCTATGGCCAGTTTGTAGGGTTTGTGAGCTATCACTTTACAGAAGGACAGTCCTTGAACATGGCAGTTTCTTCTACGTCAATCACGAAGCTTTGGTCTTCAGAACAGATTCCTATCGCTGCTTTCATAGGCGAAGAAAATACAAAGATTCCCAGAAAAGCAAAGTCTGCTTCGCTTGGCATTGGTTCAACCAAACTGAGTTCGAGAGGCAACATCCAGGTGGTATTTGTCCCCAAAGGATACTTCTCTATGGGGAGCGAAACTAAAACTGACGAAAAGCCAGTGCGCCAAGTATTCCTAGATGCCTTTTGGATTGGAAAAAACGATGTAACAGTCGAGCAGTTTCGGGCTTACTGTGATGCGACTGGATATAACTACGCTTGGGACAAACATAAACCAAATTGGGGATGGATTGATAACCACCCAATGGTGAATGTGAGTTGGTATGAAGCTAGGGATTTTTGCGCTTGGGCGGGTGGAAACCTGCCTACCGAAGCTCAGTGGGAAAAGGCAGCACGGGGCCTGATTGGCCAGGAATACCCTTGGGGAGAAGTCTTTGACACAACTAAACTGCATGCAAGTAAGAGCGATAACAATGGCGTCAAATCCACGGCCCCCGTTGGTACTTACCCTGCTGGGGCTAGTCCTTATGGTTGCCTCGATATGGCTGGCAATGTTTGGCAATGGTGTATGGATTGTTACGGCGATTACGAAGCTAATATCACAATGAACCCAACTGGACGACTTTCAAGTCAACTTCACGTGTTGCGGGGCGGTGGTTGGGCCAACTCCAAGCCCGACAACTTCCGGAGCGCGAATCGACAAAACAGCATTCGTTCGGCTCGGTTCACATACGGCGGGTTTCGTATTGCCGGACGTTTTTGAAACCAACGCATGCGGATCGAAACGGATTAGCACGTCGAAAATGGAACGTCTACGGACTATTACAGGTTCAAAGCGGACTCTTATGAATGGTTACGGATCATACGCTAGGGAACTGTTAATCAGCTGGTCGTAGGTTCGAGTCCTACAGCGGCAGGCACTCTTTTAGGTTCAAAAGTCGTCAATCCGGCGACTTTTTTTGTCTAATTTTTCAAATGTCTGCTTAGGCTGAAATGATTAAGCAATATGGAATATGGTGCGCGGGAAAGTTCCGATGAATCGCCCCGAGTTCGCTTCGGTTCTAGCCTTTCAGTGGTATCAAAGAGGATGTCGCTGACATTCCAGACTCAAACCTTCAGTGAATTTCTCATGATTTCACGAGAACAATTTCTGTAAAACAAAGCTGGTACTCGAGAATGGATGTATCAACCTGTTTCAAGGGCAATTTAGGTAGAAACCGGTCACGAAAAGAGAGTCTTGTTGGAGGGTCTAGGGTGGTGATGTCCTACACTTTGTCCTACGGAGATTTGGTTCGAAGAGAGATTGATGCTGGGGACTGTCGTAAAGTTTGTTTCAGGTGGAGTTAGAGAACGCTGGAACAAAATTTCAGGTAGATTTCAAACTTGAGACCCAGACTGTTTGAGAAGTGCATATATTGTGGTTCATCAGGACCGTTAACTCGAGAACATGTTATTGCCGATTGGATTAAGCAATATTTCCAAAAGGATCAACCATTCTTTACAAATGAAGTGATCATGCCGGATGGGAACAGAGGGCTTAGCCAATCAAAAAACGTCAGGGCAGAGAAAGTCACTGGGGATCTGTGGTCACAAAAAGTCAAGTGCGTATGCAACAGTTGCAATAATGGTTGGATGTCACAGATTCAGAATCGAGCCAAATTTGTTCTTGAGTCAATCCTCATTCCTCCAACCACGAGTAGCGCCAAATTCGAACTAATTCAAAGCGAACTCAAAACGATCGTTCAATGGATTTCTATGACGACCATTACGCAAGACCTAGCGTTTGGAGCTCACTCAGCAATCAGCCAAGGGAATCGAGATTGCTTCTACAATACTAAATTTCCGCCAAGTTTTTGGAAAATTTGGATCGGGAATTATGACGGTACAGGCTGGACTCGCAAAATGCGACACACATCAGGTTACTATTCAATTAACAATGGCAAATGGCCCGAAACTCCAAACATGCACGTGTCAACCATTGCCGTTCCACCGCTTTATATGAGTGTCTTTTCCCAGCAGCAAGACGCCGTAAACTATGTTTGCAAACATCCAGGTTTAGTTCAAATCTGGCCCAATGTGCCCTTAAGCATCACTTGGCCACCATCTGAGTCGATCACTGATGACGACGCCGACCAAATGGCAAAGTTCTTTCATGACATGCTTGGTAAGGTCGAGCGAAAACTACCTAATGGCTTACGACGCGCAAAGCCTTCAGGTCAACGCTTTTATCAAAAGTAGCTTCCAAGGTCAAGATACTTATGTTCTCTGCAAGTAAAATCCCGCAATGACACCCGAAGTCGAGACCGCTATTCGAATCTTCGCCTACACAATCCAGGCCAGCTCCGTGGTCGAAAATGTTGCCATGTGTTGATAGAACCAGCAAGGGCCCACGATTGCCGAATAACCTTGCATTCGCACGAGCTTTGTCCGATGCGGTCTGGATATCATGTTTCTTATGAAACCAATACTTTTCGCTGCATTTATCCTCGCACTCCCACATCAGGCATCTCAACCCTTGAAGGGACATACGCGAGAAGTCTCTACCGTTGCAATTTCTCCAGATGGAAAAGTGGTTGCATCAGGAGGTCAAGATAAGTCTGTAAAGCTGTGGGATGCTACCAGCCGTAAACCAACAACCACGATTGAAGGGTACGACGGTGAGGTACACGCCGTTGCTTTTAGTTCTGATAGCAAGTTTCTGGCATCGGGAGAAAGATATAAGAAGGTTAAAGTTTGGGACATTTCAAAACAAAAAGAACTGAGGACTTATAGTGATCCAGAAGGAGCGGTCATGAGCGTCGCCTTTTCTCCAGATGGCAAAACCCTTTACGGAGCGTCAAAAGACCGATCTGCGTACGTTTGGAATCTCGCATCAGACGCCCCGGGCAAAAAGCTAATGCATAAGTGGGCGGTCATGGGCTTAGCGGTGTCGCCGAACGGAAAGTCACTGGCTACGATCGACGATGGAGGGCATATCAATATTTGGGATACGTCCACGCTAAAAGTCTCCAAAACGCTCAACCAAGGCGGCTACGGACGATCCATCACTTTTTCCGCCGATGGAAAGCTCATTGTTTGTGGAACAACAGAATCCGTTAAGGTTTGGGATGTTTCTGCTGGGTCCGAGCAAGCTACATTGAAAGTCGAAGCAAATGGAGTCGCCATTTCGCCTGACGGCTCAACGGTTATGGTCGCGACACAAGACAACTTCGTTTTGTGCCTGAATACGCAGGATCTTAGCCAGAAATGGAAGTCCAATAAGCACGAACGGCCTGTCACTGGCGTAGTAATTTCGCCTGATGGTAAGACTGCCTTTAGCAGCAGCATGGACTATACGCTGCGAGTTTGGACTTTAAATTAGAACTGACCGAATAGCCACGGTGAATTCCTGAATTGCGATTTGGGCTTTAATCGTGGCTCGTGCAAAGTGAAACAGATGCCAAAGGTAAGCTAGATTCGAAGGAACCAAAAAATCGAGCTATCCATCCGAGGAGTTTTAGAGTCGAGCACACTGTTGAATGCCCTTTCAGATCAACAAATGATCGAGCTTTCTCAACATTGTCAACTCATTCATTGCGATAAAGGGGAGATCATCTGGCAAGACGGCTCAAGTGCAAAATACTTT
>JANPAV010000079.1:0-11756 GCA_031430115.1 Armatimonadota bacterium
TTCGCGAAAAACGAGCCCACCAAAAGTCTGCCTTCGAAACCGTCTTGTTCAGAAGCCGGTCGTAATAATTCGCCGCCAAGATGAAGCCAGAAAGCACGAAAAAGAACGAAACTCCAACGTATCCATGCTCCACAAAGTTCAAAACATAGGTCGGAAGGTAAGGAGCAAACTCCTCGTTATAGTGGTACAAAATCACAATCAGGGCGGCAAAGAATCGCACAGACGTTAGCTGTGGAAAGAACTCTCGCTTCGTACCCTCTATTGCTTGACCAGACATGGTAATTAAAATCGGCTTGGTAGAAAAATCCTACCAAGCCGAAACTCATCCAGGCAACGCCTTTTAGCTTGCCTTTCGTAAATCTTCCGCGCTCATCAGGATTGGTAACTTTCCTTGATCAATAATTCCATCTGGAAGGATTACCCGTTTAATATCTTCGGAAGAAGGAACCTCGTACATGACGTCCATCATCACACTTTCAATGATGGCACGAAGGGCACGGGCACCGGTCTTTCGCTTGAGCGCCTCTCGAGCGACTTCACACAAAGCACCTGGCTCAACCACAAGCTCTACGCCATCGAGTTCGAAGAACCGCGTGTATTGCTTGAGAATCGCATTTCTTGGCTCGCTCAAAATTCTGATCAGCGCGGCCTCATCGAGGACATCAAGAGTCGCAATGACCGGAAGTCGACCGATAAACTCGGGAATCAAACCAAACTTGAGCAAATCTTCTGGCATCACGTGGCGAAGGATATCGTTTGGAGCGTCAACCTTGCTCTGAGGATCCGATCGGAAACCCATCACGTTTTCTTTCATTCGACGCTTGATCATCTCTTCGACGCCTTCAAATGCGCCTCCGCAGACAAACAGAATGTTCGAAGTATCGATCTGCAAATAATCCTGTTGAGGATGCTTTCGACCGCCACCCGGTGGAACATTAGCTATCGTGCCTTCAAGGATCTTCAGCAACGCCTGCTGTACGCCTTCACCGCTGACGTCTCGAGTAATCGACGGGTTGTCGCTCTTTCGAGAAATCTTGTCGATTTCGTCAACGTAAATAATCCCTCTTTCGCAAAGCTCCTTTGCGTTGTTAGGGTCCATTGTTTCCGCTGATTGATACAGCTTGAGCAAGATGTTCTCAACATCCTCTCCAACGTATCCAGCCTCAGTCAGCGCGGTCGCGTCGGCAATCGCAAACGGAACCTGCAACAGTTTTGCCAAGGTTTGAGCAAGCAGGGTCTTACCCGAGCCAGTCGGTCCGACCATCAAAATATTGCTCTTCTGAAGTTCGACGTCGCCGCCCTTTTCGTTAATTCGCTTAAAGTGGTTATATACGGCAACCGAGAGGGCTTTCTTCGCGTGGTCCTGACCAATAATATATTGGTCAAGATAGTTCACGATCTCCCGTGGTTTTGGCACCGATCCAGACTTCATCACCGGAGCCATTGGCTGGTGGGCTGGTTGCGTCGGTGCGCTTACCGCAGCTTTGGCACCTGACGGACGAGGTTCACCATCACTATGGAGAATGTCGTTGCACAGGTCGATGCAATCGCTACATACCGCGCCGTGCAGTCCAACGATGAGCTTCTTTACTTGCTCTTTCGCCTTTCCACACAAACAACATTGATCTCTTCGTTCAGTTGACTTTGCCATTCAGATGCCTTTATTGTATAGGATTAAGGAGTTCTTTCCAAGACCTTATCGACCAAACCGTACTCGACGGCCTCGGCTCCCGATAAAAAGTGGTCTCTTTCACAGTCCTTTCGCACCTTTTCCTCAGGCTTGCCAGAGTGGCGGCTGAGGATTTCCATCAAGCTATCCATCATTCGATTAATTTCCGCAGCTTGGACATTAATGTCGGCTGCAGTTCCTCGAAATCCGGCAGAAACTTGGTGAATCATGATGCGTGAATGCTTCAGTGCGTATCGCTTACCGGCTGCACCACCCGCAAGTAAAACCGCTCCCATCGATGCAGCTTGACCAACGCAAATTGTCGCAACATCACACTTGATGTGTTGCATACAATCGTACATTGCCAATCCTGCCGTCACCGAACCACCCGGTGAATTGATGTAGAAGTCGATATCCTTGTCCGGATCTTCCTTTTCCAAAAACAGAAGTTGTGCGACGATTAGGTTCGAAACATAGTCATCGACTTCTGTGCCGAGAAAAATAATTCGATCCTTTAGTAGCCTCGACCAGATGTCGTAAGAACGTTCACCACGAGCTGTTTGCTCGATTACATACGGTATGCCCATAAATCTCCTCTTACTCCATTCTGGTCTAATCTGCGTCAACCCGTAGGCTTAGCGCGCTGAAACAGTCTCGAAACATACACTTTCGAGACCAAATTCATCTCCGAATGGAATATTCCGTCAATATGCCGGGAAGAGACAGGCAGAAATACTGTGCTCTAGAAATTTGGGTGCGGAGGGCGTCCCGATTCGGCAAAGCCTCTCGGGATGTCGCCGAGACGACAAGGGCGGGGAGTCAAAGGATTGTTTGGATGTCCTGAATTTATATGTCAAGTCCTGATTTGAAATCTACTCCCACGGTTCGCCTGAATAGCTCTTCTTGATGGTTTTTAGGTTCAGGCTCACCGATCCCTCTTTCAAAAAGGGATATCTCTTTGAGGAAATCCTGTCATATGGTTCATGTTCGCACGGGCGATGGGGAAGTTTCGTCAGCGGTCATGGATCGATTACGATCTCTGAACCAGGCTGGATACCAGCGTTTAGTGTGACGATGACCTTGAATGCCATCGGTGCGATAAAGTCGTAATCTACGAACCTTGGGTTAAGCGTGATCAGGCTGATGCCTTTCTTGGCCATGTTTTGTTGGTGACGGACATTTTTGTCCACGGTTATCAAGACCAAAAAACCCTCTCCCTCTGCAGCAGCAAGCAATTTGCCGTTGCTGAGATTGCCCCAGCCCATTTCTTTTGTGTGCTGGACTTCGTGCCCGATCAAAAGTTTGGCAAAGTGGATATCTACGCAATGATCAAGCAGTACACGCATTTACAGAGCGATTTCCATCCCAAATGTTTCTCTGGCTTTGTTCTGCTCCCACTTCAAGACGGCCAAAGCCTGGTCTTTAGTGACTCCTGGATAACTTTCTAGGAAGTAATCAAGGCTCCGACCACAAGTTATGGCATCCAGCAAGCAACGTAGCGGAACCCGTGTTCCAGCAAACCGAACACTACCGCCTAATGTGTCTGCATCTGAAACGAGGATGCCTTGAAGTTCTTTCGGAATGGTCATTGATTCCCTTGTCTATTCCATTTTACGTCAAACCTTGAGCATTTCTTTTCGCAACGGCAGAAAAGCCCATGCCTTCCCCTGATTGGGGAGTGCGAATTGCAAAGTGCAAAGTGCGGAGTGGTCATGGGTTAAATTCGAAGAGTCATCCACCTCGTCATTTTCATCTTCGGTCTCGATTGATTTTGGAATGATGAAAATGCCACTCCTCCCATCTACGGAGGAGACTTTGGTCCGGGGTGTTCAGAGATTGGAGCGAAATAGGAAGGCAAGGGAGTAATGGGATATTGTTCGGGCGGCGAACGATGCGCGGCGAAATTGAAAAAGCTTCCTAACTTAGCTACTAGCTGCCAGCTTTTAGCTGTTAGCAGAGTGCTGGGAGTCATTTATGAATTTGCCCTTTGGTATTTCATTTTCCAGATCGCATCTCGTTCGAGTTGCCGTTGGGCGCGGGCATCGCGTTCCGCTTGGGTTTCAAGTTTTAGGCGGCCAACGGGGATTTGTCGGATTTTGGCGAGTTGATCGATGGCTTTGGTTAGTCGGGTTTGGCATTGTTGGTAGCGCTGCGAGAAGTATTGGTTTTGGCCCTGCGAGCGGTCAGTGGGCAGTTCGGCTTCGAGGAGCCAACCGGCGACATACCACTGAACCCAGGCGGTGAGGAGTTGTTCAATGACGAGGCGATTGAAGGTGTTGGACTCGTCGTACTGGAACTCTTGGCGGAGTTCAGTGACTTTGGCTTCTACTTCAGCGATGGTTCGATCAACATCGACTTTGGGCTTGTCTTCGGGGGTGGAAAGCCCGCGAAGGGATTCGTCCCGATTCGCGAGATGCTCTCGGGATGTCGCTAATACGACAAGGGCGGCACGGCGGATATCGTCACCGAAGTATTGGGGATTTTTGGTTGAGCTTTGCTTGGTTGGTCGGACTTTTTGGCGTTCGACCGTTAGGTTGTTGAGGGATGTTTGATGATTCATTTGGACTATTCTTTTCCTCCATTGGTTGCGGCAATAGTGGTAGCCGGCTTGGTGTAGATGGGTTTGGATGGTATGGGTGACGGTGGCGATGAACTCTTCGACTTGTTTGTCGATTTGGCGATCGCGATCTCGGAATGCTTGCACTTGGGCGAGGTCTGCGAGGCGGGATTGCCGTTTTTGCTCGACGCGAGCGGCAGCCGCCACGGCTTCGGGACCACGCCCCCAGCAACGACGGATGCGCTTTCCTTCGACGTAAGTGGTCTCGTAGAAGTAGCGACGACCTTTGATTGTTTCCCATCCCATCTTGAATTACACTTGTGTAAATATAGTGTACATTAGTCTACTATAATTTACAAGAGTTAATCGGAGATTTTTCACAATCGGCTTGATTCTGAAAATATGACGAGAACTAGCTCATCCTCTCAGCTACTCAGATCGAAGAATCCGACGAGATCAACGAAATGGACTTGGCGAGTAAGCAGGGCACAACAAGTCTCGGGAACTCGGGGAGGTTGTCCCGCCCCATCGGTGGTTAACGAAGATCCCGTTTCGGGACAACGTGGCGCGCCAAGAAGAGTTTCTGGTGCGAAGAGTAGACTTGATGAATGAGTTCCTATCCAGTTCAGCGGTATCCGTCGCCTCGTCCGGCGCTGAGTTTGGAGGAGTTCATCGAGTTCTACGCAACCGCGGAGAAGTACGATTATGTGGATGACCATTTCGAAACTCGGGCGACTTACGCAGAATACTGCCTTTGGATTTTGAGGGAGCCTAAGCGATGGCTACTGGATCGGTTGACCCTAGCGGAAGTGGCAAACGTGCTTCATACGATGCCCACGCCAATTGGAGACGCGCGGTTACCACTCGAGCTTCGACTCGACATAGCGAGGGCGGATATACATGTGTTTAAGGAAGTGTTCGAGCCTTTGGTGGGATTCTCGACGGAGGATGGCGCGGCTCAGCTTGAATCGGTCTGCTTTATGTGGTGGGACAATTGCGCTTACGAAGATCCAGTATTTGCCGAGATATTTCGAGCAGAAGCCGATGCTCTGCTTTGGTCTTCAAACCCCGCCGTTCGAGAGTCCGCGTTGCACGGGCTCGGACATCATATCTTCATCACCCAAGATGTCGAGGCAATTAAGCTGATTGATGACTATCTAAGCACAGCACAAGAATTGAAGTCAAAGGAAGTTAAGTACGCCGAGGATGCCCGACGAGGGAACGTGTTGTGAACGAGTTGTTTCAAGCATAGGTGTGAGCATGCTATTCAAAGATTAGGAATGCGCTTGCTTTGAAATGTAATGTCGCACCGTGGTAATTACCACCGATTCGATAGCTGTCACTCACCACTATTTTTGGAAACGTTTCGTAAAATTGGCGTTTAGTGAATTCAAAGATGCCAAATGGGGTGTGCACACGAAAGCTATCATCCCAACCTAATGGCTCAATAAATTTAGCCTTGAAATGTAATCTTGTGCTGGAGTATTCGACTCGACCACTCGCACTAGGTAGGACTGGGGCTCGTTGAGATTGGCGTGGTATTGAAGGTGCGAAAGTTTGACTCGGTTTATTGGTTAAGTTGATCAGGTACTGAAGGCCAGAATCACCGGCAAATTCAACGAATTCATTCCACGTCTCGCCATACATTTCTTCAGCTAGTCTAGCTGCGGCAAGGATAAATTCAGGGTTCTCGCCAAGGTTCCGATGTTCCATCGGAACGTAAAAGTGATTAATGGGATGGATGTTGCAGACGAATCTTGCGACGGCGTCTTCTCGACTCCATTGGGTGAAATCTGCAGTGCCGATTTTGGCGGCGATGATGTGTGCCACGTAGTAGCCGTTCCGGTTGATCGTGTTAAAACCATCTCGACCGGTATCAAACATATGGGTCGGAATTCGTTTAAAGTCAATTACTGAATTGGGAGTAGATACCATCTTATGTGCCCACCAGGCAGGAGAGTTATCGGTGGGTGCGATGAGTAAGCCATTGTCGGTAACAAACGTCTTTCGGCGATCAATGGGGCGACCACGGACAAATAAGGTTGCTTCAGGATTTTCGAGATACTGAATTAGTTCGTCGTGAAAACGACGCATCTGGGCTTGATTGATGGGATTTTGACCTTGCCAAAGCCGGACCAAGTCACTTGCATTCGATTGAGGATCCATTGTTTCCTTTGGGTTCTGAGTATAACGGACGACTTAAAATTAAGCTAATAAGAATGTTAATAGTCGCCGTGGTGATCGGTATGTGGTTGCTGAAAACAGTCATTGAGGACTTTCTGCGCAGTGCGGAGGAGGTCGATGGTTTCTTCGATCAGGAGGATACCGTCTTGGGCCGTTGATCGGTAATCGTGATCGAGGATGGCGACGGTCATCGTGTTACCTTTTCCAAATCGAGGTGGGCGTTTGACTTTGAGTCCGTGCGTTTTGCAATTCGTCACAACTAAGTCGTGCCAATGGTGGCGAAGGGCGGTTTGTTTAGCGGGGTTTTTGACCGCGATTTTGAAGCAGAACTTTTCTTGTTCTAACTGAAGGAAAACGGTGCCGTCTTCGAAGTCACTGAAGTGCCAATAGAAGGCGAGGAAGCCGCCGTTTTGGTTAGGAACGTAGTTCCAGTTACCATACCCGAGGCGTCTTTGGACTTCGCTAAAGAATCCGCGCCAGGCGTTCCAAGTCCAATCCTGGATAGGCAGGATTCGGTAGCTTTGTACATCGTTTTCGATGCTGCGTAAATATGAGCCGAAATCGTCAAGCGTATCGCTACCTTTGCGGGCGGTGAGACCGTTTGGGCTTTCAAGAATTTGGAGCAAACAAGATCGTTCGAGGATGGTGTAACCGTGTTTGATTACTTCGACATAGTCGCTTTGGTCGCCGGTTTGGACATAAACGGGAATGATCTTTTCGACGGAGAAGCCAAGATGTTCGGAGCCGTGAATTTTGTATCGAGCAAGTTGGTCTGAATGTTGGATGGTGCCAGTTTTGTCTTCGATGATGATTGCGAATTCGTCGTTGACGATGCACAGGATGTCGATCTTGCCGACTTGCCGCCTGACCTCGATCTTACGGATAGTGAGATGAGGGAAAACGAGGCGGAGTAGGTCGGTACCAACCTGATGGAGCGAGGTATTGAGGGTTTGATGCTCAGGAGTGGCCCACGCAAGCAGCCAACAAAGGATCGCATCTTGGGAGAGCTCGGAAGTCGCGTAGTCGAACAGGTTGGGGCGCATGATGGGTTTCGTGCTTAAGTTTGAGTATGACGTGTTACTCGGCGAGCGATGTATTTCCACTGGTTTCTCCCGGCATCACCTCCAAAAAGACTGCCTTTGTGGCGGTCTTTTTCAAGGACTCTTGTTCAACGCACCCACCTTCGCCAAGGCGCTTCGGCGGACCTTCGGGATGTCGGTTTGGACGCTTCGCGTCTCCATTGCCACAAAAGATAACCCGGCCCACGAAGTGGCTTGCCGGTAAACATGATGATTAGGATGTTAATGTCCGGCGCCAGCATCGCAAGACGGAAGTACTTTCAATTTTCAAACTGGTGAATATTCTTGCGAACATAGCACCCAGAAACAACGAAAAGAGCACCCATTGCAGCCAAGCCCAATAGGGCGGGAACAACGAATGTCAGCATTGAGATACTGAGCACCACGCCCATGGCTCCGAAAGGATCGTTAGGCTTTCGGCTTGCGGCGGTGCTAATGGCAACATTTGCGAAGCTTAGAAGGAGTAGCCCAATTGCGGAAGAAATAATTAGCCAACCGTGCCAAAGCATCAAGTGAGCGCAAAAATACGGGCCACTTGAAAAAATTCCGCGCTGAACAGGGTAGCTCATTTGAACTACAGGGGCAGGACTCGGTGCCAGTCCTTGCCGGATTTGATTGGCAACGACGACCGGACTCAGTCCAGCCTGGTATTGAGACAAAAGCCATGTCTGATCGACAATGGATATGTCTCCACCAGCTGACTTCACCAGCTGTTGCCAATCAATAAAGCTCACTGAGTCATTCTATATTAAAGCGGATCGGAATACTACTCTGGAAACGTGGCTATTGAGAGCATCACCACTGGTTTCTCCTATCGTAACTTTGTTT
The DNA here is from genome assembly GCA_031430115.1 of Armatimonadota bacterium. Lineage (GTDB taxonomy): Bacteria > Armatimonadota > Fimbriimonadia > Fimbriimonadales > Fimbriimonadaceae > Fimbriimonas. Next base: position 8,318 of record JANPAV010000079.1, read on the forward strand.
CCTCCTTTACTCGTACCTCGTTACGGCGGACAGGCGACGCACCCACCTTCGCCAAGGCGCTTCGGCGGACCTTCGGGATGTCGGTTTGGACGCTTCGAGTCTCCAGTTCCACAAAAGTTAACCTAGCCTCACGAACTGGCTCGCCAGAGAACCTGGGGGGTGATCTGCAAAACCTGACTCCGGCAACCAGCCGTTGCAAACAGATTTGATTTAAGCCCTTAACTTTGACAGTTCGGTGATTTACCTAAGGTATCCAGTAACATCTTGCTAATGAGAGCGGGCCTTTCAAACAAAGTTGTCGGACAAGCCGGTGAGTTCGCGGTTTGCGCCGAACTTGGAAAGATGGGACTGATTGCCACTCCGTTTGCAGGAAACGTTCCTGGGTTCGATGTTCTTGCGGTCGACGAATTCCTTAATTGCGTTCCGATTCAGGTCAAAACATCGAGAGGTACAACTTGGATCACGGGGGACATGTCCAACTTTGTACATATTGAGCGAAACGAAAAGCAAATTATTCTAGGAGAGCCAAAGGAGACTCGCTACCCCGACCTTATAAGAGTGTATGTCTCTCTCGGAAAGCCTGGTGAGCGCAACCGATACTTCGTGCTCACCGAAGTGGAATTCTATAAAGTCGCTATTGCGAGTATTAAAACCTGGTTGGGAAAGCATGGAGGAATTAGACCGAAGAATCCGGATTCGATGCATTCTGCCGTGGAGATTAGCATCTTGGAGCCATTCGAAAACAACTGGGAACTGGTGCAGTCACAACTGTCGAAACTGCACCAGAGTAGAGCTACCAGGCAAATTTCAGGTTTATTGACTGAATAGAAAGCCATATTTGTGACTCACTTAATCACTTGGCTCAAGCCATTGGTTGGCGCCGTCTTCATAGCAATCTTTCTGCACTTTACCTACATGTGTCGTTTGGTGCCATCCAAATTGCGGCAAAGTTATTCAGGGACAATTCCGGCCGAGACCCGACCAGTTAGGTATTTAGGCAAGAATTCGATAACTTCCTCGTTCGTCCAACGCTTTCGGCGTTGTAGATACAAAACAAATTTCTCCAAGCCATCCGCTTTCTCCCGAGTCTTGCCATAGAATTTCAACTCGCCGTCAACGAGTTCAAATGTCCCGCTCTCTTCACCACTGTCATAAACTATGATCATTTACTTATATTCCGCTTAGGCATAATTAGTCACGCTGATTCCAGCATCGTTGACTATCCAATTCCTTTATATAGCGAATTAGTCGTTCTTCAATGCTGGAAAGGCTAACCCACTCTTTGAGATGGTCTGGAACATCCAAGGTTTTGTAGAGGTTGTCCTTTGAAATTGCCTTTACCGTTATGTCATTTCCTTCCATCAAAGAATCCGCAATACTCTCGTGTTTGAAGTGGTAGAGATACTCATCTCGTGAATAGAGCCATCGCTTTGTGAATGTGCCTGAAAATTTGCCTGCATATAGTGGATGTGGAATTTCTCCGTCTTTGGACTCGTAGACGACGTACAATCCACCAACGGATGAGTCTAAATTCGTCAATACATCTCGTTTCGCTTCATATTTCACGATCTTTCGACCATCTTTGTCTGGCTCACCAGAATATTTTAGGCTCTCGAAAACTGGTTGAAATTTTGTGAGTAGTTCTGTGACGTCCATTTGAATATTATGCAGCCCAAACTGGTACTTTAACCAGAATATATTCGAGTGGGTCGCTTACGTACAATTCACTTCGATGCCTTAGAACCTTCACGCTGATCAATATGGATAGGACTTAATGGGTTTTGGGGTATTTCGGTATTTATTGCAACCCAATTCTTTCGTACCAGCTTAGCCGCCCACCTCCGAAGATGTTCGGTGTTACATGCCAACTCTGGTTCGAGTGGGTGCAATTGGCGCCCTGCAAATCGTTTGATCTCACTACTTCAACCTTGAATCTACTTCCCAGTTCATTCGGCATATACCGCATCGCAATTTCCCTTGTTTCTCAATCTGCATTCTAAGTTTTTGACAACAGATTGGGCATTGAACAATTATCTTCGATTCGTCTTTTGGGTCATGAAAATAAATGCGCTCTGGAATTTCTTTAAACTTCTGCTCTTTCTTAGGAAAAAACTTTGAAAGCCAACTGGCTTTAGATGGAATAAGGATCGATGGTACGAATGGCGGAATTGATGACCATCCAGAAAGTTCGATTCTCGCTTTAGTGATATGATCATCCCACTTTGAAGTATTTGTTGGCCATCCTTCTTTACTTAGCAAGGCATCTCGCCTCACTAAAATCCATATGATCTCATTCGGTGACAGGTAACCAAGGGTCTTGGTTGTCGTCGTCTCCAAGTTCTGGCTGCTCGTAATCTCAGTTCTATGGGCGGCGAGACTAAGCCAACCAGCGCCAAACAGGATGCAGGCTGTATCGGTTAAGACTTCATTGAGGTGAGTGTTATCAAGCCAAAGACCTGAACGCCACAAAAGTACATGTGTCAGTTCGTGTGCTAATACGGCGGGAATATCCTGTGGATCAGTTTTGTATTTGGTATGGAGTTCCACCTCGTAGAAGTCCTCGTTTGTAAGTTCGACACGACCTGCGGAGACCTGGTCAGAAAAGCGAACGACGATTGAGCCTGTCGGCAAACCAAAAAATTGAACAAGATTTTTTGCGATCAGATGGGCTCGAGTTAAAATGTCTGCCTTACCAAAAATATTACTTTGGTCTTTTGGAAAGTCATTGCCGAACCGAAGCATCGTGGTGGGACCAAAGTGCTTAAGGATCGTTCGAAACGCGACCTCAACTTCCTCCCGCGTTCCAAGCCGATGATTCATTTGCGAATTACATACTCCATATGATTTCTTGTAAACGGAAGCAGAGTGGATCAATTAAGCCACAAAAAACTCTTTCATCCGTAAATCCAAAAGATCACGATCGGGGCGCAACCCCTTGTCCTTAGGTAGCGAGCGTAGAGGTTGTCCATCGTGCTCATAGTAGACCTTCCCATTCAAATAGTGTTCTCGGATTTGCGGACTGACCCGAATGTTGTAGTCTGCATCAACCCCGATTAGACCCCGGTCAAACAAGATATGCATGTCAGCCCTCATCAGCAAACCATTCTGAAGTTGATGGTTACCATCCTTGTGCACAGCTTGAATATGAGCTGCCTGCAGGACGGGAACTGTCGATTCGCCAGTAATGCAGCACTTTTCGGAGTAGTTTTGGAGAGTCAGCACTCGAAAAGCACCTTGACCGAGCCTCGCTTTCTGAAGATAAGACTTGCCATAAACACCTTCCATTTCTCCGACCTGGTCGGGAATCGCTAAATGGTGAGATTGTTGTTCTGCCAACCGCATCTGGACGCTCTCCCAAACTTCCTTGCCGACCCCCATATGCATTGAATAACCCTTCCCACGCACAATGTTGGATGACCAGTCTGATGGTTGTGGAATC
>JANPAV010000080.1:0-6566 GCA_031430115.1 Armatimonadota bacterium
AACCCCGATAGAAAGGGAAGCATGAATTGCTCCGCTTGCCACCGACACAAAGATGAGTTTCAAGAACAGCCAAGGCGATTGAGTCCAGAACCCATAGTCTTGGAAGCTCATGAAGCCATATAAGTAGAAAATCATCATCGGCACCAGCGAAACGCCGGTGATGAGTAGGAATATTCCCAGCCATTTGCCGAAGACGTAATCGAACCGCGAACAAGGCTTACTGAGATAGACCAGTAAGGCATTGGAGCGGTTGTCGTTGGCAATGGTTCCGACGCCAACCAGGAGCGCCACCACCATCAAAATCAGCTGCGAATATGAAAAAGCGTGAAGGAATTGGTCCTTCCAAATGATCTGCTTCAAGAATGGATTGGATCCCGTTCCGCCGGCACCAAGACCTCCAGAAAGGTTATCTAAAAACCAAAAGATCGCCAGCAGAATGATATACCACCATGCACTAAAAATTGACCAGCCCCAGAATCCTCGGCGTTTGGTTGCCATCGACATGGTCATCTTAGCAATGCACCACCAACGATGATCAACGGCATCTAGCGGACCGTCGTAATGGCGATAGCTGAGGTCAGCAATCGGCGATGTGCTTCGGGTTGTTTCGGGTGAGCTCATTGCTGGATTGCCTCCAAGAATGCGTCTTCAAGGCTGCGTTCGGCAAGGCGAACGCCTCGAACTTGGGCATTCGTTTCGGTTGCGGCTTGGAGCACCGTTGCAATTGCGTGCTCTCGCGTACCGGCAACCTGAACTCGGTAGGTAGCCCGGGTCAGGGCCGCAGCGTAGGCACCCTTTTCTCGCATTTTGGTAAGAAAAGCCTCGCTGCTTTCTCTTAGGTCTACATCCAGTGGTTGGCCTTCGATCGCTTTCAAATCCTTAATTTTTCCTTGTGAAACCAGTTGCCCTTTGAGGACAACCACAACTCGGTCACAGACTCTTTCAATGTCTGGCAGCAAGTGAGAGCTGATCAAAACGTTGACGCCTTTGCCATGAGAAATGTCCTTGATTAGGTCAAGCATCTCCTCGCGACCTTTTGGATCCAGTCCGTTGGTTGGCTCATCTAAAAGGAGGAGCTTCGGACCGTGAATCATCGCTTGTGCAAGCTTGATTCTTTGCTTCATACCGGTCGAGAATGTTTCGACATTTCGGTAGCGGGCCTCGCCCAGGCCAGAGTATTCAAGGACCTCGTGGGCTCTGCGAATGGCTTGATCGGACGGCATTCCGGCCAGCTCGCCTGCGTAAGCAACAAAGCCAACTGCAGAGAGGCCAGGAATGTGGCAGTCCTGTTCGGGCATTAGACCGACCCGTTGTCGAATTGCCTTGCCTCCGGTATGGAGGTCCAATCCGAGAATATCACCGCCGCCCTCGGTTGGCTTAATAAATCCGAGGATGGTCTTCAGAAGTGTTGTTTTGCCCGCACCGTTTGGTCCGAGAAGTCCGGTACAGCCCGGTTCGATGTCACACGAAAAGTTATTTAAGGCGACAAACGACCCGTATCGGACGGTTAAATTTTTTATGGATACAAGTGGCACAGTCGAAACCATCTTACTCAGGAACGGTCTCGCATTGCGAACGGTTCCATGTTATGACATAAGTCCTGTTTGAGGCGGGAGAAGGGAAAGAAGCGGGAAAAGGGGGGAAGGACGAGAGCGAAGGCACAGTCTTGAGCAGGAGCGAGAGAAGCGAGGGAAATCATTAGTTGGTAAAGAATTGAGTCTGTATTCGGGAATGGATAAAAAATGTAGCCCCAAGGGGCAGGGCGGAGTGCAAGGTGCAGGGCTTGGGCAGGAATCATCCACCTCGTCATTTTCATCTTCAGTTTCGATTGATTTTGGAAAGATGAAACTGCCCTTGGCTGCTTCGCAGCTCTTCCCATCTTCGGAGGAGACTTTAGTCTTGGGAGCGCTCGAGTTAGTCATTTGGTAAAGAATTGAACCTAAATTCGGGAATGGATAGAAAATGTAGCTCCAAGGGGCAGGGCTCAGAGCTCAGAGCGCAAGGCTCGAAACGAGGGCGGGGAAGGAAGATTGAAAGGCGGAGGAGAATCGTATAGCAATTGGTTATTTCGGGAGACGAACGATAGGCGGCGAAATTTGGAAATGTTCCTAAAAAGGGCTTTGGACCAAGATAGAATTTCGGGTTTGAAGTGAAGCAATTGACGGAATGAATTTGCATTTTTTTTGCAATTCGAATCATGCGAATCCCAGAACCCCCATCCTCGGCGACTCCGTCGCTCTCCCCTGGGAACTTAGTTCCTTCTGGACACTTCACGTCTTTCTCCCAAAGAGCAAGGGAAGGGAAAGTGGGTTTGGTAAAGAATTGAACCTAATTTCGGAAAATTTCATTTTTCTTTTAGTTTTCGCCGGGTTCGAAAATGATGATCGGGAGAACACTTGTGCGTTATTGTACTCTAGTATACACTTTCCTTCTACATTTGTTCAATAGTTTAATGGCTACATGGAAAAGAAGCTAAAGATTTGGCAGGGCTTAGGACCTCTCGTTGGGGACTGAAGGCAAGGTTTGCGAGACGGGATTGTTGGGTTGACGCGGGTGATTGCTGTGTTAGGAAAGAGGTGTGGCGGTAATAAGTTTCACTTGGAGTGTTTCGAAACTTGCGCTTGAACTTTCCTACTTGCTCCATGAAGGTGTTTTTTTACTTAACCATTGGGCTTTGGTGATTGTAAGTCTGTCCCTGCTTCCTCTTTCGCCTACGGCTTCAGCGGACAGGTCAAGCTCGGAGCTTCCGCCGACGTTTGTTCCTCACTATGGCGGACAGGTCGCACGTGGTCGCTTAAACAGGCCATCCCTGATTATGCGTTTTGCCTAGCCCACACCGTGGCTCGCCCAGCCGACGCTGTGGCTCGCACGCGTTTTAATCCAACAGGTAGGGATTAAAATGTCAATCATACTAGTGCCTGACCTTACTGGGCGCAAGCGTTCACACAGAGAACCATTTAACACTGGCTTCTCCCAACGTCACCTCAAAAAAGACTGCCTTTTTGGCAGTCTTTTTCAAGGACTCTTGTTCGACGTAGATGTCAGAGCCGAGTGCCACAACAAGATAACACAACCCACCAAAGTGGCTGGCCCTTGTCTAATTGCAACTTAAAAACTCACGAGCATACGTTGACCATCAAACGTCGAATAGCAAAGACGCTCTACTTTGCCAAATGAAAGGAAATTGAATTGTATAGGCGTATTTCTGTCACGATCTCGATATAGTTGAAAAATATTAATTTCAGAAGACACTGTCAATTTCTCCTTCAAATCCATAATTGCATCTAGCTTCTGTACCAATTCCTTGTCGGTCACACTCGTTTTGACGATTTCACCAATATAAAGACCAGCTAACTGGGCATCACTAAGTTTAAGTAGCAGATTGTGTTCGAAAATGGACAGTTGAACTTCACCATACGGTCCACTTCGTTCGTACTCACTAAGAGTAGCTTCAAGTTTAGACCTCACATTGGCTACGTCGACTTTCATTGATAGTTCACCATCATTGATGATGAATGCACAGTCGATACACTTGCCAAGGGCTCGCAATACTTCGCTCTTCTTAATACGGCTGACATTAATATTCAGAGTAATTTGACCCATGAAAGATGGCCGGAAAGTAGTATTGGGAAACAAATATTTCAATAATTGAAGCACGGTGAAATGCCCCCATGCAGTAACTTCGCCAGTTGCAGGATTGTAGCTATATTCGAATTCTGTTTTCTCAACCCACTTTTTCAACAGGAGATTTCTACTCCAAGCGAATCGATCTGCATAAGGATTATTGATTCCGCACAGAGCCGGTGAAAAAAAATGCCCTCTAAAAGCTCCAATTGATTGCTCTTGTGAATAAGAAAAGTAGAATTTCGGCACGAATGAAGAGAATGCTTTTTTATTTGCCTCACCAGAAATCCGTGGAATAATTGGGGCGACATCAATCTGCGCAACGTAAGACGGTAATGAGAATGTCCTAGTTACGAAACTAAGATATTCATCAGGACTACCACCGTAAAATATCAAAGGAAGAATTTGTATCAATTCTTTGGTCCTGGCGGAGCTTTTGTGATCTGATATGTCAAATTCAGTTTCCGACCCCAGTAAGAGGTAAGACCAGTTTCTGGATCAGGGAATGCCTCTCCATCTCTTGCATTGAATACCGCGTTTGGTGCCGGATGTCCTGTTGGTCCAGTGTCGTCAAGGCTAAATTCAATTCCCGCCATTATTGGTCCTATTTCACCTTCCAGAAACACTGGAGCCTGAAGATTCAATATATATCTGTCATGTCCACCAGTGCAAATCGAAGTATTTGGTACAGATACATCACTTAGTCCTAAAGGAGGAGTGATCGTTACTATTCCAGTTGTATGCTCAGGTGATATTGCAAGGCACGTCATAAAATAACCAGCCGGAGTAACAATCCCGGATTCTAAACAAGTAATCATCCATCTATGCTCAAAACGATATGGATAGGAAGGAGGGACTAGTGTTGGGTGGGCAATATCAAAAAATAAATCTGGATCAGAAATTAAAACTGAAGCACCAGTAGTTGCCGCCTCGTTTAATAGTCTAACTTTGGTTACTTTGACTTGATACTCAGGCTTAGGTCCGATAAGTGTCCAATTCGGGCTTGAACCTGATTGAGCGACGCACTTAGGCACTATCAGCAAGCTTAGGATAGTGACAGTCGACTTCATTTGTAAATTCATCATTATTTTACTGTACTACAAAAACGCAAGAATGAACGGAATTTGTTTTTGTGATCGAATATCCAAGCTTCACGAGGGGTGGGTTTGCAGAAAGGGTGGAACCTGGAGTCGCTCGCCTAATTGGACTTTGTCGAAGATCTATAGATTGATTCCTGATTATCCTCCAAACTACGCAGATTGTCGGGTAAGCAGGTCACACCAAAATTTAATCCAGTTCACAACGTGACTCGTCAAGGGTTTTTTGGGATCTTCCTCGATTATTTTTTGGCAACTTAATCTTTGGTTAGCGGGAATCAGACCGGCGCACGTTTTTGCAATTCGGCATATAATGCCGTATGCGTGGCAATTTGACCGCAAGAAAAAAGTTATGAGACCCAAAAAGACTCTGAAAATGGCGCTAGTTGTACTCACGCTCCTCTGCTCAATCGTCGCCTCCGCCGAGGAGATGGAGCGCTTTACAGGCAAGGCTCAGACTTTGGTTCAAATTGTCCAATCCGCGCCGTCGAACTATAAGGAATCCAAGAACCCTGGGAATATCATCCGTACGTTTAGTTTCGTTCTACAAAATCGGTCAATGAAGGAGGTTGCGGCGGTTGACATTCACTTAGTCATGAGGCAAAAAGAGACAAAGAAGTTAGTCTATGATTGCGGAACTCAGACTATCAGTTCATTTTCAAATTGGCTCATGCCGTATCAGGGATTTCTTGTTCCGCATTCTAGAACGGTCCTGAAACAGCCACTTACATTCGAAATGCCAAGCTATGCATGGCGCTTGGATACCTATGAAGCATTTGAAATTACGGAAGCTCGAGTCATCAAAAATCCCAAGGACCTTCATGAGATCGGACATTTATATACTCTTTTCCACTCTTCAACTCCCGCTCAAATTCTGACGGTTCTCAAGAAGGACCCATCACTGTGCAAAGTTTCGAGCCCACTCCATTTGACGACGACCCATATTGCGTTTGCGATCTCAACACCAGAGGTAATCAACTACGTTCTTCAAAACGGTGGCTCGATGAAGGACACCACGGACCGGGGCGGCAAGGTGATTGACTATGCGCCAATGAACGCAAACGTCCGTTCACTGGAGATGGCGGCGAAAATGTATGGCGTGAATTATGTTAACTCCCTCGGCCAGGTTCCGTTGACCAAGGCACTGTTTGCCAACAATTCTGCGGCCGTCAAATGGCTATTGTCGCACGGTGCGAAGACCGAAATCGAAGATAAGAATGGGACAACGCCAGCGATGGTGGCAATCGAAACGGGGCTAACCGATTTTCTCGATTTGTTTGTCAAAGCGGGAGCCAACCCTCACTATTTGAATCGCAACGGGTACGGTTGGTTTCATATGGCCGTGTACAACTATAACATGCTGCCCGTGGTGCTTAAGTACAAAGTTTCCATTGAGCAAATGGACAAAAAGACCAAGGTAACTCCCTTTCTTTTGGCATGTGTTTTTGGAAACTATCCTGCCATCGAGTGGCTGGTTGCTCATGGAGCAGATTATAAAGTGAAGGACGCCAAGGGACATAATGGCGTCTATTTCGCGCGGAAAACCAACACACTTAATATGGATAAGTTTTACAACGAAGCGGTTACGCGAGGTCTCGCTACCCGCAAGAAAATGAAGGGCTAGTGTTCGATGATTAAGTCGAATTAAGTGTAAGAACGATCGGGAATCCCAACAGACCCATTCGAAATCAGATCAAAGTGACAAATGAGAGATCATCAAGTTTGGCGGACATTGTTCATGCTTCAAATGCTTCCGCTCGGTGATGCCCTGATCCAGAGGATCACAAAAGGTAGCCAGGGCGTGCTTGCACCCCTGGATGGACATTTGCTCCTCCCGACCCACCG
>JANPAV010000081.1:0-6094 GCA_031430115.1 Armatimonadota bacterium
TTCATGAACTTGAGCATAGTGCTTGGCAAGTGGTTCGGAATCGCCTTTGGGGTCGACCTTTTCGAGTTGGAAACCGGTTTTCGCGGTCTGTATGTGACAGTTGATGATTTGTTCGATGACGATTCGCTCTAACGCGGTGTCGCCTGGTTGCTCGAGTTCTTGGCGTAGTTGACGAATGCCTTCGACGGTTGATTGATATTCGACGGTATTGGGATGGAGAATGCTGAGTGCTTCGTTTCTGGTCCATTCGAAGAGGTTTCCGAACTCGCGCCAGGCGTCGGGGTGGGCTCGTAGAAGATTTTGGACCTCGGCTTGTTGGGAGGGATTGAGGCTTAAGGTGGTGAGTGCGGTGAGGGTTTTGATGGCGTCGGGTGTGGACATTGTTTTGTGAGGGCTAGGGCTAGGGCAAGGGCAAGGGCAAGGGCAAGTTTAGGGTTCCGAGTCTGGAGTTAGAAAAGCGAAGAATCATCCACCTCGTCATTCGAATCATCTGTTTCGATTGAGTCTTTGGAATGATTTCTCATGCCACTCCTCCTATCTAGGAGGAGACCTAGGGCTTGGCTATTTGATTATTGTTGGGTGAGCATTTAGTTAGACGATTTTGGATGTTTGTGTAAGGAATTGAACCGAATTTCGGAAAATTTCATTTTATTTGGCAAAGCTCAAGGCTCAAAGAACAGGGCTCAGGGAAACTTTGGTTTGGCCAATTTGGTGGGAGGTGGACTGTGATGGTCTTTGCTTTTACGCTTCGGATGCGAGACTTTTCTTCGGGTGTGAGTGGGTTATTGACTCGGTTGGTGAATTGAAATACACCTTTTCTCTTAATCATTCCTCGGCAGATTAGCGTTTCCTCAATGAATTGCTCCACAAGCTGGAGGAGTAGATCGTCGCGGAGTTCGGCTTCGAGGTCATTGGCGATGAACTCTCGTTCGATGCTTTTGAGTTCCTTTCGGTGGGCAATGTAGGCGATTGCGTCGCCTTTGGTTTCGAAGTCGAGAGACTTTGTTTTGCCTCGTTTGCGGAGCCTCAGTTCATAATGACGAGTTAAGTTGTCGTGCTTGATCCAATCCATATACTCTATTATACGCTATAGGAGTACAATAGTTTCATAAAACTACCACAGAATCGTGAATTTTGTTTAAGGCATCAATGATTGAGGCGATGGTCACATCATCGAGTATCCCGTCTGGGCCGTTGGCACTGATGTCGGTAAAGGGAAATTCATATAGTGCCCTTGGGGTCATCGTGTCATGTTCAGTGAGGTAGTCAACGATCAGGTTTACAAATTCAATTTGGTTGGCAGTCGGTGCAGCCCAAATGAAGTGGTCGTTGCCGTTTGTATAGAAAATGACTGGACGGACGCCATATTTTGCTTCTAAGCAGTTGGCATATAGCTTTGCCTGATGTTGCCCTTCCTGCGGGTCTCGGCGTGTTCGCTTAGCTTCGACAAGACCAAGCGGGGTTCCATCTTTTGCCCAAAGAACCTAATCAGCGTAGCCAGTGTTCTTCGAGTTCGGCACGCTCTCGACTTCAAATCCTCGGCCCGGTAAATGGGTTCAAGTATGCCTATGAACTCTGACCTTAGAAAAATAAATGAGAGTTCAGGTTCATAGCTGGACAATATTATCGTGGGAATCTAGTTTGGCGAGAGTGCTCGGTTGAGCTTTAACGCCCCATTCTTGAATCTTTGGCCAATTCTTGATAATCCTTGCTGCGTCGGGGTAAAGTTCCAGGGCATTTCCCGATTGCCTAATGTAGAGGGCACGAACCTGGTTCGCTACGAGGGCCCGGTGCTCGGCATCCCGCCGCCGTTGGTTGTGGTCGCGACTAATGACAATCCACCCTTGCTGACCAACGTGGGGAATCCATTCAGTGTCTTTTGCATCGACAGGAAAGACATCTCGCAACGCGAGAAGTTGACATTCAGTGGGAGGAACCAAAGACTTTAGCGCATTAACGATTCGAAACGAAATATCGTTATCGAAGAAGAAGGTAACCATGGGTTACGCAGCCTTGTACTTTCCTTCGAATTCGGCGGAATCGTTTATGCCTGCCACAGTCGTACCATACCACCAAGCGACTTTTTCCAAGTCCTTCTCACCCAAAGCGGCTTGCGCAAGGATGTAAGTATGGGCGCCAGAATTGACTTCGATTGGTTTACCAAACGAGCGATCAGGATTTAGAAGGACGAGATGGTCAGTACCTAGGGGTCGCCATTCGGAAACTACGTTATCTAGATGAATTAGCTGACGGCCCAGTTCGTCAAAAAAAGCTTGTTGTTGACCAGTAAGAGCATGCTTCCAATCGCCCCCTTGATTGATGAGCAGCGCTCGCCCATCTGTAGCAAACCGTTTAGTCGCCAAAGGATATTGAACATCCCACTCAAGTCGAAACTTTGCTGCAGTGTTCCGTATTTCATCCAAGCCTACACCTGCGTCTCGAAAGCCACGGACATACATAAGTTCAACTAGGTCGCCGAATGTGAGTGCAGATTCGTCGTCTCGTTCGATCAGGGGGGCATATTCGCGGGTGCCGGATTGGATAACTTGTACATAACCTTCTACCCATCGAGAGAGGGTTCTCCTCGGGGTGTTCAGGAGTCTGGCAGCCTCGACCATAGAATACAAACCAATTCCTAATGACTCTATTGACTCCATGATTGTTATTTTACGCTAAAACAATAGTATCAATATGGTTTTGAAAATTTGGAAATGAGAGCAGCCTGTAATTGGATCGACCTGAAGTTTTCCGCATCTTAAACTAATTTGTCAGAAAATGCTTGGGATTGGAGGGAATCGAATAGCAACTCAAGCTGGGTGAGTGAATATGAGTGTGTGATTTTGGCGCGACCGTCACATGGGAAATCGCCAACCTTGGCTTCTCGTCGCGGGTTCTCGATGGAGATACCCAAATCTTCTTGCAGAAGTTCTAGTCCTGCATCGGTGACGAGCCAATTTGAGAACTCAGGTTCCCGCTTCCAAATGCTTTTGACATCAACTCGTTTTCGCTAACCTATTTCCATCCGTACCAAGTCGCCATAAAGATTAAAGCTTTGTTCTGCGATGCGCTTTTGGACGATCTTGCATCATTGCCATCATCGGATTTACCATTGCCTCATACAGGGCTAACAAATGTTCCACTCGGTCTCGATCACTTGAAAACCCTGATGCTCGATATAGCATATCTATAGCCTTGTCAAGGTTCAAATGTGCTTTGCGCAAATCCGGTGGCATGGTAACCGGATCATATAGGTCGGCCAAGGTGCTGCCTGAATGATTTGCACGGGCATCAAGAATGTCTTGGCTCAGCTTAACTAATTTGGTTTTGTCTTTTGGATTTAGGTTAGGCCACGGAAAGGTGTTATACACGATACCGATTGAGTACCGATATCTACTTTCTAGACGCCCACCAATATTTCTCATCCAAGCCATGTGCATCCTGGACGTTAGGATGCCAAACTGCCAAAGTTCGGCATCCTGAATGACTTTGACTAGGTTACTGGGTATTGTTGGTGGGGCTAAATATGCCATTGGGACATAATCACGGCGTTCGGAACTGGCCTCAGGAATGGCTAAGAATTGACTAGCTGGCACTAAGTCGACATTAAGTTTTGTTGGGTAATCCGCTAAAATCTTGGTTGCCACGCGATCACTTTTTCGGCGAAATTCCGATACTTGTTTCATGCGATCCTTCACTAATGGCATTGACGATAACTTGTCTGGCTGTGAATGACCAAGGTATAGAATGAATCGAGGAAGATCATTGACTAATTCTGTCGTGCCAATATACGGGCGGAACAGAGATTTGGCATTTGGTTCCTGTAACAAGAATAACTCCATCTCATCTTGGTCAAAAACATAGTTGCCGTTATCTATTGGCTGACAACCAGATATCATACGTTGGCAACCATTTATTGGGCGACTTGCTTCGTGGACCACAAGGTGTGGATCACCAAGCACACCAGCATCGACCAAATATGGAGACAGTTTCTTCACTGATATTTCAACTGGTTCACCTTTTCCATCCAGGTAGTCATATAGGCGTTTTTCGTTCGGTTCAACCTTGGATTGAACTAAGCCAAGAATGACTACGTGAACATGAGCAACCGATGATACATCGCTTCCCCAAACAAACGTCCGATGGGCAAAGGCAATTTCGAGATGATATTGGTTGAACAAGGAAGGCCAAAGTTGAGCGACTTGCTCGCCTTGAGTGATGCTGTTTGTACTTACAAATGCAATTTTCCCCTTATAGCCCTTTACGTAAGCTCCCGCCTTGAAATACCAACCGCACACAAAATCGAGCGTGCCGCCGCTGCCCCCAAGATTGGCAAGGGTCTTTATTTGTTCTCTTTGTCTTGGTGTCTGTATTTTGGAACCAAGAAAAGGTGGGTTGCCAAATACATAGTCGCATTCTTTGGATGGCAACACCGTATTCCAATCGCAATCGAGGGCATCAGCGTGCTTGATGTGTGGGGACTTTTTTTAGTGGGATTCTGGCAAATGACTGGCCAAGGGCTAATGACAGTCGGTTGTTCATGATGTGATCCATCATCCACAGCGCAACCTCAGCTATCTTGGCGGGAAACTCATTAATTTCGATACCGTAAAACTGATCCACGTCGACCTTAGTCAATTTGCTAACATCAAGCACTTGCTGGTCGGTGTAAAGGTTTAAAATGAGGTCTATTTCAAGTTGGCGAATCTCTCGATACGCAATGATTAGAAAGTTGCCACATCCGCAGGCAGGGTCAAAAAACGATAAGCCAGCTATTTTGTCTTGAAATTTTCCCAAGGACTTTTTGTCTTTTCGTTTCGTAAGTTGGTTCAGTTCTGCTCTGAGGTCATCTAAAAAAAGTGGCTCAACTACCTTTAGGATATTTTTTTCAGTTGTGTAGTGTTCACCGTGGGCTCTACGTTCCTTAACGCCGCCACTAACGTGCTGAAAAAGTGCGCCAAAGATTGCAGGACTTATGGCGTCCCAGTTGAACTCGCAAGCTTCCAAGAGTAGGTCGCGCATAGACCGATTGAAGGCTGGCATGCGTAACTGACTTGAAAAAAGATCACCATTTACAAATGGAAATGCGGCAAGATCTTCGTCAATGGTAGAGGATCGATGTTGTTCCTCTTCATTCAATATTTGAAATAAGTGGCTTAGCAATGCTCCAAGATCTGAACCATCCTCTTTGGACCTGTTTCTTATTAGATCGGTAAAGCTATCTCTTGGTTCGAAAATACCTGTATCATCCGCAAAGAGGCAGAAAAGGAGGCGGATTAGAAATTGTTCTAAATCGTGGCCTTGGTATTTTGCCGAATAAAGTTCGTCGTGCAAGCGCCCCATCAAACGACTTGCCTTAACGTTAACTGGGTCTTGATCACGAAATGTCTTTTTGTTGACGCCAAGGATGAAGCCAAATTTTTCAATGACCTTTGGTAATTCTTGGAGCGTAAAGACGTGGTGTTCGTCTTCCTCTAAGTCAAGTAATTCAAAGTTTTGGAAGTCACAGGCGAGAACGTATCGTGGAAGTTCGGACTCTTTTATTCCAGGAAAATAGTCGAAAGCTTGTTCGCGAGCTTTGGTTAAGTCTCGGCCGGCACTCTTTTGTTCGACAAGTAGCACGCCTTTCCAAAAAAGGTCTATAAATCCCTGTTTGTTTCCTAGCTTCTTTACAGGTTCTTCAAAGCTGGCGACTCGTCGCCGTTTTAGGTTGAATATCTCAAAAAATTCGTTATAAAACGTCTGGGTCTCGCCTCGCTCGTATTTTGCGTCTTTCCAATCGTGTGCAAATTTAGCGGATCGAGCCCGCATTTCATTCCAACTAAGACGATCCATTGAAGTGGATTATGTACTAATAATGAGGACCTAATTTATTTAGGCTGCTAGATAGTTTCGGATAATTGACGAGCAGTTTGACTTATGTGCGACACACTACGGGGTCGGGAAGAGATTTTGACTTTCCAGGGGTGCAAGCACACCCTGGCCTCAGAAAGGCTGACACTAAGTCATTCTTTTCCAAAGGCTCTTCATATGTGATCCTCCGGATCAGAAGAATCGGAACAAGGTCTGATTAAGTCATTTGGCTTGTACCGAACAT
>JANPAV010000082.1:0-5983 GCA_031430115.1 Armatimonadota bacterium
GAACAACGTTAGAGGAATAGAAATTGCGGCGTGGAAAATGAGTCCAAACAGAAACGGTCCGCCGGCCGCAACGGCAATAATTCGGCCCCATCGTTGATGGAAATCTTTGAATAAATCTAGGCGCTCGGTCTCCCTTAGGTATGCGACGAGGTGCGGGTATTGCTCACCCTTGTTTCCGAATAGCATTGGCTCTGATTGAATTTTACGCTGAAATAGCGGAAGCGTTGCAGGGTTTACTAAAGCCTCACTATGTTTACAGGCATCATTCAAGCAGTTGGAACGGTTCGATCTTTTGAAGCAGGGACACTTGTTGTCGATTCTGGTGACCTAAATCTTGATCGAATTGAGCTTGGCGAGTCAATTGCGGTGAGTGGAGTGTGCTTGACGCTGGTTGCTTCGGTTTACACTAAACTGACATTTGAGCTTTCGGACGAAACAATCTCTCGGTCTTCGTTTTCAGCAGTTTCGGTTGGAGACCAGGTGAATTTGGAAAGGGCGATGCTGGCGACCGATCGGTTTGGTGGACACATTGTACAGGGGCATGTTGACGGGGTCGGGTCGGTTGTTTCGATTCGAAAGGAAGGAAATTCGTCGGTATTCCGGTTTAGCGTTCCGTCTGGCCGATACATTATCGAGAAGGGGTCGATTACTCTGAACGGCGTTTCGCTGACGGTGGTCGAACCGGCTGGGTGTGTGTTTGACGTTTGGGTGATCCCGCACACTTTGGCAAACACGAATTTGGGGTCGTTGAAGGCTGGGTCTTTGGTTAATGTGGAATACGATGTGATCGCGAAGTACATTGAGCGCCTTACAAACTATCAAGACAGTCGTATTGAAAGAGAATTTTGAACTATAGGCAAAACGTATAAACAAAACCTTGACATGCTGATCTGTTTCAGATAATCTTTGTTCGTCTATCAGTACCACGTAAAAATGTGGGGGAAATGATTCAATATTCATGAAAAACCGACTTTGGCTCTCCATCTCCTTCTGTATTGTTTCGTCGATTTCGTTTGGCGGGGATTGGACCATGTATCAAGGTGGGGCAACGCACTCTGGATATGTATTTGGATCTCAAAACCCAACCAGTTTCAGCCTGAAATGGCAACGAACACTCAACTCGAGCTTCACTCTTGATGCTCCGGTGACAGGTGGCGGGAAGGTTTATGTGAATGAGATTGGCTATTTCAATAGTCCATCACTTTACGGTCTAGATGCTTCCACTGGAGCAACGGTGTGGACCAACACTTATCCGTCAAATCACAGTATCAGTCCTGCTTCCTTCGATCAAGGAAAACTGTACTTTCAATCCATGAAAGGCACTTCTGGCGTAGGAACTTACTTCTATTCTATTGACGCCGCGACGGGAAACTTGGGATACAAAACAAGTTTTAATGCTCAATGGGAACGTTTTTTCAGTCCCACGATCGTGAACGGAAAGTCCTATGTCAACGGAGGGACCTACGGAGGAATGATGTCATTCAATAATACAACAGGTTCAACATTATGGGGTAACTATACGATACCGCAGTACGATCAGTGGACTCCGACCGTGGTTGGCAACGTAGGGTACTCATACCTTGGTTCTTACATTCCAGGGCTCTATGCGGTTGATCTCACGACTGGAGCAAATCTTTATCGAATTGATGATGCCACATTTAACTGGTCAGGCTGGAGTATGTATCAAGTGGTTGTGCCCGATGGAGTAAACGGCATGTTTGCGACAAATGGAGGAAGACTCGTTCACTTCAATTTAGGAACTCAAGCAATCGACTATCAAATCTCCGACAATATATCAGGCCAGGTTTCAGTTGCTAATGGGGTTGCATACGCGCTTCGTAACAATGGAGTGTCTGCATTTAGGGTTTCAGATGGGCAACTATTGTGGAGTTGGGTTCCCGGCGGAACTGAGTCACTAATGACGAACATAGTGGTTTCCGATAGCAATCTGTATGTAGGCTCGGATACTACGACCTACGCTGTTAACCTCTCAACTCACCAGAGCGAATTTAGCTATGCCCTTTCAGGCAAGTATGCCCTTACTGAAGACACGCTTTATATTTCAGGGACAGGAGGTCGTTTTGCCGCCATTTCAACAGTTCCTGAGCCGGGAACTCTTGTTGCAATTGGGATTGGTTTAGTTTGTTTTTCTAGATGTCGAAGACGTCGATTCTGTTCTCCATCCAAAGGCTAGAATAACCCAACTAGAACTGGATAAGGTGGTGGGATGTCGATGGCTGACCCCGAAGCAAAACCAAAGCAAAAAGACACGAGCCCTTTCGCGGGACTCAGTGCTTAAATTGTGGACTTGCGCTATTGTCCCAACTGTGGGCAGCACAATACCGTCCATAATCACGGCCTTGGGCAGTTCTTGCACGAGTTCATGGATGAGTTGCTCCACCTAGACTCCAAGATTATGAGGACTCTTTTACCGCTGTTTCGAAAGCCCGGGTTTTTGACTCAAGAATGGACCGGAACAAACTGACAATTTGTGCGGGAATTTGTTGGATTGACCAAATTGGACCTACTTATAGCGTACACCTAATCCAATGATTGCAACTCTGCTGATATTGGGCCAACTTGGCAAAGCTCCAAAGATCCTTTTCATAGGAAATAGTCATACCTGCGTTAACAATGCGCCAGAGTCGGTTCGGCAACTTCTAGCTTCAGATACTAGTCATCGAAAAGCTAATGTGCGATCCGTTTCAGTTGGATTGCTGGAGACTGGAGGTCCAGATGTTGAGACAGCGATCAAATCCGAAAAATGGGATGTGGTGATCTTGCAAGGGGCGCAAGTAAGCAGCAGTCATAAGTACCGATATTCTCAAGCAAAAGCGATTAGTTTTGCAAACCTCGCCATATCACGCAAGGCAAAGGTCTTGCTTTGTGCAGAGTGGCCACGCCGGGGCTGGGATGAAACTCAGTATCAACTCGGAGTCTATCGAGAGATCCAGGCGGGCGCAAAGGGTTCGATTATCGTTCCGATTTGTGAAGTGTGGGACGCCTCGCGAGCAAAGTTGGGCGGCATTGATCTTTGGCAAGGAGACGGAAATCACGCGAACCTGAAAGGGTCATTTTTGTCGGCTTGTGCTATCTACCGATATCTCACGGGAGACCTCAATGATCGCCCTAATTGGCGACCAAGCGGCGTCTCACAAAAAGAGTCGGATATTTTTCATTCGATGGCAATCCATATCTTGATGTCCCCTACGGTCACCAAGTAGGTTAAACTTCGCGCATGACTCGATTTCGAGCGTTCGCCCTCGTAGCTCTTTCCTTGGTTTATTCAGGAGGGGTTTTTGCCCAAGACCCGAACACTGCTACTTTAGCCCCAGCGAAGCAGGAAGTCAAGGTCGGCAAAAAAGCCTTAACGTTTGAAGACTATAAGCAGTGGGAGCGATTTTCTCAAATTGTGATTTCGAACGACGGGAAATCGTTGGTCTATTCTGCGGTTAAGGTTGATGCGGATGGCTATGTCGTCGCTCGAAAGATTGATGGACCGGAAAAGATAGTCATTCCTAATGCGTCTCGACCGGCAATTTCAGACACTTCGAAGTATGCCGGGTACATCATTTCGATGCCAAAGGCTGAGGTGGAGAAGAACACCGAGATGAAGCGACCAAGCCCGACGAAGCTCGGAATTAGGAATCTAGAGAATGGCGAAGAGAGAGTCATTGATGACATTGCGACCTTTGACTTTTTAAAGGAACAGGAATTGGTTGTGGCTATCCGACCAAAAGCGGTGCCTGGTCCAGGCGGGAGTGATTTATTGCTCTTCAATGCAGCCGGAGGAGAGCCAATTGTTATTTCAAATGTTCAGTCATACGGACTGAATGACAAGGAAAATCTGCTTGCAATCCACATCAATTCAGGAACGGGTTATCAGGCGTTTGAGGTTCTGGACGTAAAGACTGGAGTGATTCATCCGCTTTACAGCGGCAAAGACGAGATTGCCTCATTCAACTGGGCAAAGAAGGCAGACGTTTTGTCGGTCGCAATCGCTAGAGCAGACGAGAAGAAGGAAGGTAACAATCATCGAATCTGGCGGGTGTCTGGCTTTGACTCAAGCATTTCTAGACAAGAACTTGATCCGGCAAAGTTCGAAGGATTTCCTGCGGGAATGAGAATTAGCGACGGTATGCGGGCTGGTCCATCGGAAGATGGTGCGAAGATCGCGCTCAGTTTGCAGCCGTGGGCGGACAAAACAAAGCCGTCGAATCCAAAGGATAAGGCTGGAGTGGAAATTTGGAATGCGAAAGACACTCGGGTCATGCCACAACAAAAGAAATCCTATGCTCAAGACAAGGCACGGGGCGTAATGATGGTGTGGAATCCAGCGGACAATTCGTTGAAGCGGGTTTCGTCGGGCAAGGGGAGTGAGATTCCTGGATTTGATGTAACGACTTTCCTTTCTAAAGAAATGGGAATGTCCATTGATGTTGATGGTCGCCCCTACACTTCCTCGGTAACCAACGGAATCACCTATAGCGATGTTTGGGTGACAAGTCTTAAATCGGGTGATCGAGTTGAGGCAGTCCACAAAGATCAATTTGGAATCGTGCCGAGCGAATCCATGCGGTACTTCGCGTATTATTCGGAAAAATTATGGTGGGTCTATGACACACAAGAAAAGCGAGCAAGGGCTCTTCATCCCGACGGATTCTCTAACTTTGAAAACGAGCTGAATGACCAAACAATCCCAGTAAAGCCTCCGGCAAGCTTCCCGGTTTGGTTGGACAATGATGAAGGCGTGATCATTCACGACCAATTCGATGCTTGGCTGGCAAATCCAAAAACTGGCGCAATGCGCCGTTTGACGAATGGTCGGAAGGAGAAAATGCGATTTAGGTTCCTTGATACGACTCAAGCTGATGAGTCGCCGAAGCTGACCTATCCTATGCATTTCAGTGCCTTTGACACCGTGACAAAGAAGGACGGAGTTTATATCATAGATGCCAAAGGTGTGGGCAAGATGGCAATCACCGATGATGTCTTGATTCGAGGATTAGTCAAGGCAAAGAATACAGATCGCATGATGTTCACGATGGAGTCGTTTACAAAGTCACCGGATATCTACATTACCAACGACGTGTTTTCGGCAGCGAAACCAGTGACTCGAATGAATCCTCAACAAAAGGACTTTCATTGGGGAAGAGCAGATCTGGTGCCGTTCAAGAGTCGATTTGGTGCGGAGTTGAATGGGACTTTGATTTATCCAGCCGATTATGATCCGAAGAAGAAGTACCCGATGGTGACGTATATTTACGAACGACTTTCGGACAACAAAAATGCGTATCTGTATCCGACGGAATGGTCGGCGTACAACCAACAGTATTTCAGCCACAACGGATACTTTGTTTTCATGCCAGACATCGCCTACAAGGGCAATAGACCGGGCGAGTCGGCGGTCGATTGCTTGGAACCAGCGGTTGATGCGGTTTTGAAAATGAATGTCGGAGTTGATGCTAAGAAAGTTGGTTTGATTGGACACTCTTGGGGTGCCTATCAGACGGCGTTCGTGACTACGGTCAGCGATCGATTTGCAATTGGGGCGTGCGGCGCACCATTGACCGAATTGACCAGCATGTACAATTCATTCTATTGGAACGCGGGAATTACCGATCAGCCTTTGATGGAAACTGGGCAAGGGCGGATGCGAGTTCCGTTTTGGGAAGATCCAAAGGCTTATTTTGATAACTCACCAGTTTGGCAGTCATCCAAGCGTAAGACTCCGCTCTTGATGGCTCAGGGCGACGCCGACGGAGCGGTTGACTTTCATCAAGCGCAGTATTTGTACAACACCCTAAGGCGAATGGGCAAGAACTGCGTGTTGCTGATGTACGCGGGTGAGAACCATAACTTCACCATGCGACCAGATCAGTTGGATTATGCGCGTCGGTTGCGACACTGGATGGATGTTTATCTGAAGGACGCGAAGCCGGAAGCGTGGGTTACCGAGGGTGTGCCGTTTGTGAAGCAGGCT
>JANPAV010000083.1:0-4704 GCA_031430115.1 Armatimonadota bacterium
ATCTGTCCGATAGGTCCGGTTGGGTGGTAGTAAGTTAAGGGAAGGTTTTTGAATTGTTCAATGGTCGATTGGCGACCATGAGTGGTATTGCCATGCACGAGAGAAAGATAGTCTTTGCTTGCCAAGACTCGATGGACGCCGAAGAATGAGCGGCGGGTTGCGAGAACTTGACCAGGAGCGGCAATTTGGAAGAAGTTGACCCCTACAAAAATGAGTCCTAGACCCGCGGCAAAGACTTTGACGCGATCCATCGCAGCAAATACAGCTACCAATGGAATTCCAATTGCCAGACCGGCCCGTAGTTGTCCTGCCGGCAATGCATTTTTGATTAACAGCATCGCAAGGAAGGAAATGACCGCGATTGCGCCAAACCAAACAAAATCCTTAGAGAGTGGCTTTGGTTGTGGTCGAACGAGACAAGCGAGAACAATTGCCAATGGGTACTCGGCATAGGTTGCAAAGATATGCGGAGCGATGAGGGAATTAAAAAGTCCGCCGATCGCGCCACCGACTGAGAGCCAAAGGTAAAACTCGGTCAACTGAGTTGCGTGAGGTCGTTGCTCAGCAAGAAGGGAGTGGCACATCCAACCGGCTACCAGCAGGATAATGACGTGGAATGAGGCTAACATCACCAGCGGCTCGGTAGCTTCGATGCACTGAGTAAAGACCAAAGGGACAACGAGAATTGGAAGAATGCGGGCGAGTTGCGCCGATTTCAAGAGTGGTCTTGTGGCAAATGCTAAGGTGAAAGAGAGTAAGTAGACGGCGAGAGGCACCACCCAAATGAGCGGTACGGGAGCAATGTTGCTGCTGATATAACTGGTTGCACCCAGCAACAGTGAGCTAGGTACGGCAGCATAAAACATCCACTTTGATCGCTGGTTCCAACTGATCGCTTTCAGCGGTTCGGGTTTGGTTTCAGCTGATTCGACCTCTGGAACCTTGATGAAAAACGTGCAGATTGCAAAGATGACGAGGAGGACAAGAAAACCATTTCGCCAAAGGACAGCTTGCTCAGAGAGGCCAAATCGTGGCTCGATAATGAACGGGTATGCGAATAGCCCGACCATTGACCCGACATTGCTGAGGGCATATAGAAAGTAAGGGTCTTTGGCGTTAGGGTCCTTTGTGGTAGCAAACCAACGCTGAAGCACCGGTGAACCGCTTGAAACGATGAAGTAGCCAGCTCCGACGGTCATGAGGAGCAGCCCGAAAACAAGGAGAGCAGGTTGTGAGGTTTCCGTTGCTTTGGCTTCGAAAGATTTGAAGAGGGAACTATGGGTGGTAACTGGAAGCGTGAACAAGGCAAGGAGCAAGAACCCTATTTGTATGTATCGCTGTTTTGTGGGGCCAAGGTAGAGGTTCGAAAAGTGGGCAAACGCGTAGCCACCGAGCAACGCAACTTGAAAGAAGAGCATGGCTGCAGTCCATACCGCTGGGGAACCGCCGAAAATAGGAAGCAGCATTTTGGCTGCCATAGGTTGGATGAGGAACAGCAAAGCTGACCCAACGAAGGTTGCAAGCGAAAAGAAAATGCGTTGTGCTCGCACGAGTGATAGGATATCTGAAAAATAGGGCGGGGGCGAGGGCGTGGGCGAGAAAAATGGAGGATGCGCAAGATGCCAAGAGGAGACGATAGTTATGGTTCGTGCACTTTCTTGGCGAAGGGTCAAAGGCTTGGCAATATTTAGAGTAGAACTATTAATATGAAACAACATCAGATTGGATCGAAGTCCTTTGGTCGGATTGGCCTCGGTTGCATGGGGATGAGTTGGGCGTACGGACCGAGTTCCGATGACGCGAACTTTGAAGTTTTGGATCGAGCGATTTCCCTAGGCGTAAACCACTGGGATACCGCAGACCTTTATGGTGCCGGAGAAAATGAGACTCTCATTGCTCATCGAATAGGGAAGTATCGGGATCAAGTTTTTCTCGCCACCAAGTTTGGCAACGTATTCGATCGAACCTTGACTTCGCATCAAGACCAGGTGGAATCGAATTCGCCGTGGATTGTGGATGGAACTCCGGAATATATTAACAAGTGTATTGACAATAGTTTGAGTCGATTGGGTGTGGAGTACGTTGACCTTTACTATCAGCACCGCGTTGATCCGTTGGTACCCATTGAAGAAACCGTTGGCGCGCTTAAGGGTTTGATTGAGCAAGGCAAGATCAAACATTATGGGTTGAGCGAAGCATCGGCAGAAACGATTCGTCGAGCCAATAAGGTGCATCCGGTCGGGGCGGTTCAGAGTGAGTTGTCGCTTTGGACTCAGGATTTTGTTCATGATGTCGTTCCGACATGTTTTGAACTGGGAATCACTTTTGTCGCTTACTCACCCCTTGGGCGCGGATTTCTTACTGGAAAATACGAATCGCTGGATGACTTTGCGCCGGACGATGCGCGTCGAAATCTTCCTCGGTTTGCTGAAGATGCCCTGGCGGCTAACATGGCGATTGTTGACCATGTGAAAGTCGTCGCCGGTCGACATGGCTGCAGCGCCAGTCAAGTGGCGTTGGCATGGGTGCTGGCTCAGGGGCAGCACGTTGTCACGATTCCCGGTACAAAGCGCCTTCAGTATTTGGAAGAAAATGCTGGCGCGGACATTATTACGTTGTCGCCTCTGGATTTTGAAGAATTGAACAAGATCAAGCCACCAATAGGTGAGAGATATGGCGAGACCGGGTTAAAGTTCGTGAACCTTTAACGGGGCGGCTCCCTGAACCGACTTCAGCGGTTGATTCCTAGAACCTGAGTCTTGAAACAATATTAGTGGCACCTTCGTGAATGGTCTAGTGTTACTATAGTGGTGATGAAGCGGCGTAAGTTCAATTGGCTTTGGCTCGTGGTTGGCGTCCTCATCATCAGTGCAACTTGTGGCTTCGGTTACGAGGCCCGTCAAACAAGAACGCGATTTGAGAGGGCTAAGGATGCCTTTGCCGTTCGAGATTGGGATCAAGTGGTCGATTGCCTATCGGAGGAACAATTTAACCCACCTTCTAAGAAGTACGTCGCCTTTCTCCAACGCTATCTCGATCCAGTTTTGGACTCTAGCAAAGCAGAGCTTCATTTCGAGAAGCTTCCATCGCCTTATATCCCAATTGAGAATGAATTCCTTTCTTATCGGACGCCGGATCTCCACGGTCGGCCACTGGCATTCCTTAGCTTTCGAGATAAGGTCGTCTGGGTCAGAGTGCCGTTCTTCAAGCAATCCTTTGGGATTTTTAAGGGAAAAGTAACAGGAATGCGGTTCGTGAGTGTCTTCTATCGAGTGGCAGCAATTCGCCATCCGCACGCTTATAGGCGTGTTCAATGGAAGTCAGTGATCGAATTCGTCCAGAATGAAAGACACCGACTGGACGAACTTGGAATAACACCAACCGAACTCAATTCCCCATCAAAAACCTGGGGAGAATTTGTGATGGAGCGAACTGAATTAGCCAGAAGGGCCCCTCTTGCAGAATTCCCAATCCGTTTACGTTGACAATGTCTAAGAATCGTTGGCGTATGAGGCATTAATGTCAAAAATTATTCACCTCGTAAGTGATTTGCATATGAGATTGGGCCAATCTTAGAAGCCTTCTTGATTGCTCGGAGCCAAAGTTATCCCCATTTTCAACAATTCCTTGCCGAATTTACTCCAAAACTGCCTTTGAAACCGAAGTGGTCGGGAACATGGCAAATGGCGATTCACTCAAAAAGAAGAAAAAACCGGGGCATGAATTCAGAAAAGTATGCGAGGCGATAAATCGTAATCCGCTAGGCTCACGGGGAACCTAAATTATTGGGCCGGCAAAAGATTCAAGACGGCACTAAAATCGAGAAAGATTCGACTTTTTCAACTTATTTTGAATTTAGGGTTGACTCTCATGGTTCAAATGAGGAACAATATTCCCTGCGACCAGTTAATGGAAGCTGATCTTTGAAAGCGGAATAAAGAAGAAATACAGTCAGATTATGACGGTTGAATTCGAAACTTAACGAATCAACCCGTAAATCTTACTCTCTCTAGCAATAGAGATCAAGAGTAAGGTTGTTCAAAATGAGTAAAAAAAGAAAAGAATCAAATCCTACTTAGGTAGGTAATTTGATCAACACTTTCTACGGAGAGTTTGATCATGGCTCAGGACGAACGCTGGCGGCGTGCCTAAAACATGCAAGTCGAACGACCCTTCGGGGTAGTGGCGAACGGCGTAGTAATACATGAGAAACGTGCCCTTAAGACTGGGATATACCGAGGAAACCCGGAGCAATACCAGATGTGACGGAGTGGTGGCATCACCATTCCATTAAACGGTTTTTCGCTTAAGGAGCGTCTCATGGCCTATCAGGTAGTTGGTGAGGTAATGGCTCACCAAGCCGACGACGGGTAGCGGGTCTGAGAGGATGATCCGCACGAGTGGGACTGCGACACGGCCCACACACCTACGGGTGGCAGCAGTTGGGAATCTTGCACAATGGGGGAAACCCTGATGCAGCGACGCCGCGTGGACGATGAAGGCCTTAGGGTTGTAAAGTCCTTTTTTGGGGAAAGACTTAGGACGGTACCCCAAGAATAAGCTCCGGCTAACTACGTGCCAGCAGCCGCGGTAAGACGTAGGGAGCAAGCGTTGTCCGGATTTACTGGGCGTAAAGAGCGCGTAGGCGGCTCGTTAAGTGTGAAGTGAAATCTCCAGTGCTCAACACGGAAACTGCTTTACATA
>JANPAV010000084.1:0-7121 GCA_031430115.1 Armatimonadota bacterium
ACGGATGTGACAATCGGAAGACCGAGTAGCTCTGAACCTCTCGCCGAGTCCTGTGCCGTGGCAAACTTTGAACAATCATCAAGGTTGACGTAACCCTTGGTGCTTCCTGACTTGATCAATGCAGCCAATGCGTCTCGTTTACAAAACGCTGACCTAAGTTCTAAAGGAGATGATGCCTGAAGAATCGTCCAAGTACCTTCCTTCGTGACTTTTTCGGTCATGGTTCGGTCAATTGAATCCATCAAGCCCTCGACAGTCGTGCCTTCTTTAGGGAGCAACGCACAGAGGGTCGTTATGACGTCATCCGATGGCATCGCAATAATGTTTTTGCCCTCCGTCTTTTGCTGGTCAAGAATGGGTCCAAGAAGGAAAGAAAGGGGCTCATTCTTCGATGGATCGCCCATCAGCGTTCTCATCGCCGGAGAAATTGCCCTGGAAGGTGCTTCCCCAACGCCAGGAGGGCCGTCCGGGCTCATAAACATTGACATCGCACCAATACCACCAGTTTGGATGGATGTTAAAACACCCATGAATGGGTCAATCTTTTTTCCGTCTTCCAAGGCTTGTGCATATTCTTTTGCCACACTGCTACTGTCAATCTTCATTTCACCCTTAACCGGTGGGCGAGCCATTTCCGGATTGACAATTGGCATCTGGACGGTTCTTCGGTAGACACCGACACCTTCCCGCGTGAACGCGGATATCTCGACCGAGAGGTTTGATCGAGAATTGATTTGAAAAACGGTTTGAATCGTATTGATTTGGTTCACCAACTCTGGTTTCTTCAACCCTTGGCCACCCCCAAACATGTCTCCAATATCAAATCCTTCCCCGCCCGGTTTCTTGACTTCTTTCTTGGATTCAGTGGCTGCAAGCTTCTTAAAATAGGCCTGCATGCCATTGATGGCCTTTCCGGTCATCCCGATCTGTATGGGAGTTGGATTGCTGCTAACGACAACTCTACGTCCCTCGACAATTGAGCTCAAGTCTTTCGATCCGATAGTCCTGAGAAGCTCCAATGCGCCTTCATCCGCTTGAAACATTTGACCAAACATTTCGGTCATGATTTTCGTAACATTTTGCTGGTTCTTTTCCGCATTTTTGATGGTTGCCTCTATTTCGGCTTCCGTCTTTTTTTTCGGTGGTGGCTGATTGATCGTTGCTTCTATGGCAGCAATAAGTTCAGGATCTCCCGCTTTCAACTGTTGAGCACGCAATGCTTGACTCGCGATCAAATAATAGCTATTGTCCTTTTTCTCCCACTCGGCACCAGATACAGACGCAATTTTGTCCATTAGCTCCGAGGGCGTTACGTCTTTTACATTGATATAAATTGGATAGGCCTTAATGTCTCCAAACGCAGCCATTGGTAATTTTGTTTCAGCGGAAAGTCGTTCAATTACTTTTCCAAGGGGTTCGAAATTACTTTTGAAAGTAACGTTGGATTGTTGAAAACCCATCACGGAAGCGAGAGCAATACACAGCATTTGTTCCTTAGTTATACGCGTTTTCCCGATTCGCGCTTCATTTATTCGGTACTTTGAATGGTATGTTGCAAATAATTGTTGAAAATCCCGACAGGCTAGACAAGTTTCTTGCAGCTCAATTCCCGGATCACTCCCGTTCAAAGATCGTCAAACACATCGACGAAGGACAGGTGCTTGTGAACGGAACGAAGGAAAAACCGTCGTTCAAGCTCAAAGAAGGTGACAAAATTGATTTCGAAGATATCGCCGATTCGGCGCCCCATGATCTAACTCCGCATGCGATGGACATCGAGATCCTCTATGAGGATGAAGACCTACTGATCGTGAACAAACCTCGCGGTCTTGCTTCGCATCCCGCAATTTCATTGAAGGAACCGTCACTCGTAAATGTCCTTCTCGCAAGAGGTGGGGAACTCAGTACAATCGGTGGCGACTTCCGACCAGGAATTGTTCATCGATTGGACAAAGAAACAACGGGCCTAATGGTAGTTGCCAAAAATGACTTTGCCCATGCTGGTCTGGCCGCTATGATCGAGAAGAAAGAAGCCCAGCGAAGATATTTTGCCGTCGTTGCCGGAGACGTTGAACGTGAGATTTACACAATCGATGCCCCGATGGCGAGAAGTCAAACAAACCGTCAACAAATGACCGTGAGCACAAAAGGCAAACGGGCAGTAACCCATGTTCGCAAAGTCATGAGGTTGCTACAAGGCACTCTGGTTGCGTGTAAGCTCGACACTGGTCGAACCCACCAAATCCGAGTTCATCTCAAGGCATTGGGTAACCCAATCATGGGGGATTACTTGTACGCACCAAGGGAATGGCGTGCCGGGACGATGCAACTCCATGCAGCCTACTTGGCAATCACTCATCCTCGAACTGGTGAGCCAATCGTTGCGTACGTTGATCCACCGGAAGATTTCGCGGGCAGAGAATTCGCTACAAGGGAAATTATCGAGAGCTTTACCCAAGGCGAACAAAGCTAAACCAATATTGGTGATTGATAGGCTGAAAACGATTCAGCCTTTCCTTTCAAATCTAAGTCAAGTTTTGCCCATCCTTCTAGGCTTAACTGATCGTAAACCATTGATGAAACGACCATAGTGCCTTCAGATGCGGCAGATTGAAGCCGATGGGTCGTATTAACCACGTCTCCCATGGCAGTCAAGTCAACAATCTGATCTGAGCCGACATTCCCCACGTAACAAATCCCTGAATGAATGGTAACTCCGATGGGTAAGTCCTTAAATTTGGATAAGATATCCGACCCAGCTTCAAATGCGCACTTGAGATAGCTTTCCCCCGCAACCCCAGGCAGAAACAGAGCTTGCACGGCGTCACCTAAGTACTTATCAATAAGCGCATCATGATGCATCAAGATGTCCGTGCTGGTATTAAAAAATGCGTTTAACTTTGCTACCAATTCGGTCGGCTTCATGGTTTCCGACAGAGTTGTATAACCTCGAACATCAACGACAAGGATAGCAACCTGAACGTCTGCCCCACCAATGGGCAGTCGATCGCTGCAAAAACCGCACATCTTGGGGTTCTTGCGACTTGGACCCCATCCAAATCGACTGAAGACCTTCCCAAATCCGTTAAAGGGAACCTTGCAAATCTTGCAACGCGGGCTAGAAGGAAGTTTTGGAAAGAGCCAGCGAGCCATTCCCTCAAGCTGGTGACCGTGGGTTAAATAGTCGACCCACCACTCTTCGCTGCCCTTGATTGGCTTCGATACACCACCCACCACTCTTCGCTGCCCTTGATTGGCTTCGATACACCACCCACCTATCTATTCTAGTCCTCAAATCTGAACAATGGGTGAATAAGTGCATTAGTTCTAATTTCATGAAGAATGAGGTTGATTCTAATTGCGAACTACAAAAAAGCAAATCTGAGGTTGGTACCCGGCGGTACAGTTAAGGCACAGTGACGGGACCCGACGTAACCATAATTATCCCGGCCCTAAACGAAGAGGCAACAATCAAGGCGGTTGTTGATCGGTGCCTTGCGTTACCCCTGTCTGTACAAGTCATCGTTGTCAACGATGGCTCGGAAGACAATACTCTCGATATTCTTCAATCCTTTGGAGATCGAATCACTATCCTGACCAATCCAAAACCTTCGGGAAAAGGGCACGCTATTGTTCAAGCCTTGCCTCATGCTGTTGGAATCGCCACAATCGTTCAGGACGCAGACCTGGAATACTCTCCCGAACAAATTCCTACTCTGATCCAGCCAATTCTCGACGGTAAAGCCCATGTTGTCTTTGGCACAAGGTTTGCAAACGGTTTCTCCAAAGATATGGCTCTGCCAAACAAAGTCGTGAACATAATGCTTGCCTGGTCGGTGCGAATCTTGTTTGCTACAAAGATCAGCGATGAAGCAACTTGCTACAAAGCTTTTCGAACTTCATTGTTGAAGACATTTGACCTACGGTGCACTCGATTTGAGTTTTGCCCCGAAGTCACGGCAAAAGCTTTACGTTTAAATCAAACGATCCTGGAAGTACCAATTGACTACGTTCCACGCTCAAAAGATGCGGGAAAGAAGATTCGCTGGTACGATGCTCCAGAAGCCTTTTGGACGTTGCTTCGATACCGATTTTGGAAACCGCGAGTTATTCCGTCGGAACCTGAGAAGCAATAGCCTTTAATTGTTGACTGACGTCAGAAGCAACATTGGGTTTCATCGCGGCTAATACTTCCGCTACTTTGGCCGGATCCATTTCGTTCAAGACTAGTGCCAAGTCCGAAGGTTTCCATTTTTCGACAACCATGACGAGATTGCCGGTTGGCATCTCGTTCCAAACTTCCGCAAGTTTTACTGCCCCTTGTTTGACCGAGGTGACGACTGGAGTCTTAGTTTCTTCCTTGGTTTCCGGTGGCTTTTCGGTCTTCGAACTTGGGGTTGCCTTGGGTTTTGCAACCGCGGCAGGAATGGGCTTCTTCTTTGGAGTTATGCCGGGAATGTTAATCTTCCCTGACATGGCTAAACCAAAAACTACACCCACGACTACAAAGACAACCAACAAAATTAGCCCAATCATGAGCCCCTTTTTGCCTTTCTTCTTTGCCTTTTCTGCCATTAGTTCTTACCAAGCTGAGTTAAAATTCGATTGACGTACTTCTTAGTTTCGGGAATATTTGGAATTCCTCCAGCGGCATTTACCTTTCCGGGACCAGCATTGTAAGCAGAAAGGGCAAGTGATAGGTCACCGTTAAACTTTTTGATCATTTGATTTAAGTACTTTGCACCCCCGGTTAGATTTTCAAAAGAATTGAACGGGTCAACAACGCCAAGCTCTTTTGCCGTTCCTGGCATGAGTTGCATGAGCCCTTTGGCACCTGCTCTTGACACTTCAAATGGGTTGTAATCGCTTTCAGCTTCAACGACGGCTCGAAGCAATGCTTGATCAATATTTTGTTCGCGTGCAACCTGAGCGATAAGCCCTTGAATATGGACCTTGTCAGATTGCTTTCCTCCGATCGATCCTTGGAGAATTTCCTGTCCTTCCGGAAGCATCGGAGGCAGAGTGCCAAGTTTTTCATCGCCTAAGTTGCTCTTGTCGGCAAGGCTACCGTTCGGACCAATTGCACCAGTGAGAGGGGCTGGGGTGCCTTTTGCTTTGTCCAATTGGGCTTGGAATTCCTCTCGTTTTGGCGCGTCAAGTCTCGCACGAATCTCACTCATTCTTGAGCGAATCGAAGCTGGACCCTTGGGTTGAAAATCTATTTCTGGAAAGCTCATGCTGCCTTTTGTTTTTGAGTGGCCCACTCATCGAGGGCATTTTGTTCGAGTTTGTTTTGCCTCGCCATCCAAGTGTCCAATGCTTTGTCCCTAAGTTTTTCAAGAACAGATTTATCTTGTTTCTTCAAAATCCATTCGTCTCGGGCTTTTTCCTCTTCCTGGAGAAGTTCATGAATGAGAATTCGGAGGGACCTTTCGTGGTCATCTAGCTTTTGAATCCTTACTTCAAGATCCATTCTGGCATTCAAGTCGTCCGCGCCAGCAGAGAGCAGAAATTTCCGGTCATCTTCCAATTGGAACAGTTCATTCTCGGCCTCCATCCGCGCCACATGGCGAGCGAGGAAGTTGTCTTTTGCCCAACCTTCTTCCAATTCGCGGTATTCATACACCTTTTGCAATCGAAAAGCGAAACTACTCACATGAGATTTATCGGAAGCCTCAGACTCTTCTTTAGGTTTTTCGGTTTAAACTTGTTTCTTTTTGTTAGAGATCATAAACCAGCAGTTGTCTGGTGCCTGTCGGAATCTCCGCTCTGACTCTTCCTTGAGGGTCAATAACCATCGTCTTTCCCAGACTACCAACCCGAACAATCCATTTCTTTGATTCAACCGCTCGCCATTGGGCAGCAATGGTTAATCGAGGGATTCCGTTGGTTCCCATATACCAGTCATCCAGAGAAATAATCGCCAAGAAATCTGCCTTCATCTGGGTGTACTCATAGGCGGAACCCCAAAACATCGATTCAAAACAGATCATAACTCCGGCCCTGATCCCCGGCTTTACTTCAAAGAGATGTCGTTCCTTACCTTCTTCATAGTCCCCGCCTGGCAACTGGAAACCAGCTGGGTAGGGAATTACATTACGGAACGGAACTCGTTCACCAAACACAACCAACTGTCTCTTGTCGGTGTGGTTAAACGTTTTTCCATTCCAAAAATAGGCAGACTGGTAAGTTGGTGACCGCCCATGCTGGGCACCAAAAATAAGTGGCATGTTTGGAATCAGCTTGAAAGGTGTTGTTGGTATTGAATCAAATTTGGCAATACCTTCTGAGAATATGAGCAAATCTGCCTTTTGAGCAACCGCCTGCTGCATCAAGTCATCACCCGCCTCTTGAATCAAAAACGGCTTAAGGCCCTCTTCAGAATAAGCCAGGTCGGCACCAAGTTGGCCGAGGGCAATTCTGATCCCGAGAGGCTTGGTTGGTTTTTGCTTCTGGAACGAAGTCACAGCCAGAGCCCCCATTAGGCAAATTGCAAAAATGGAAATCGGTTTAGAAATGAGCTTCTTAAATGGAATTCGGTTGGAAACAGGCTTCGAAACCACTGATGCGATGAGCGCATTGGACATCATGACGAAGAACATGCACACATAAGCCGACATGAGCGAAGTGGCGACAACCGGATAGACAACTAGTGGTTCCCCAAAGGGGCCATTTGGATACTCGAACTGAGGCACATTCATCCGCCCAAACTCCATTAAGCAGATCAACACCGCAAAGATCGACATATGGCGGAGCCAAGAAACTTTCGTTCGTAACCAGCAAGCAAAGCCGTAAAAGCAGCCCCACACCCCAGCAATCACAAACACGACGAAAACCCCAATCAAGGGATTATTCGTGTACTTACTTGCAAACTGCCCAAGCCAGGTTTCATTCATCGTGCCGTAAAACAGGCCGAATACCCACCCAGCAAAAAATGGCCTTTTCGAATATTCTTGAAGCCAGATTAGGAAGGGCGAATAGCAACATATTGCCAGCCACGCTGTCCACGGCGAGTTATACCAAAACAGATGAATAAAGGTGAGCCCAAATCCAAGGGCGAGAAGGCACAGGCTGTTTCGCTTGGAATGGTAAGGCATTTGGGGAGGATTACTCATGGGACC
>JANPAV010000085.1:0-6054 GCA_031430115.1 Armatimonadota bacterium
ATGCAGCGGTCCGCTGTGGATTCGAGGTGGAATCGAACTCTTCGGCTCCGACGGCGTGGCGTACGAGATCAGAAATCGAATGACGCTATGTAGGTGTGGCAGATCTGAAAACAAGCCTTTCTGCGACGGCTCCCACGCGTCCGATCCCAAATTTACCGACGTTTCATCTCAGTAAGGGCGAACCATTTCGTGGATGGTAATCCATCTGAAAAAGTGCCATCAAGACACATCAGAAATAGCTTTAACCGGCTTAAGCATTTGCCTCGTCTCTAACGAGGCTTTGTATTGGCAAATCGCAGCTTTGCAGATGCCTCGCCAGACACAAAATGAGCCCTCGTAAATGCGTGTCGACTAGTCCAGTTGAATCTAAGGCTGAGGGTTCAATTCCCTTGGCATAATTGAAATTTGGGATAGAGAGGATTCTATCCCTAACTTAAGCACCAGTCACGATCAACAACACGGAATTTGACAGTTACCAGACTTAGAATCGGAGGCCAAAATGTTCATGGACATCAGTTGATGGTCAGTGAAAGAGCTGACTAGATGCGAGGCGACGTGGTTGAGAACACTAGGTGACGACCATGGGATTTCTGCTCCTTGCAATCACTAGCTCCCTGCTCATCGGACGTGTGGGATGCGATGAAGTGGTCAAAAGTATATGGAACTTTCCAAACGAATCTACTCGCCAAAATTGGATGGGACCCGGTTTACCAGGTTGCCGCGTCACATTGGTCTGATTCCAGATGGCAACCGGCGGTGGGCGAGAGAACGTGGTCTTCCGGTCACTGCAGGCTACATGGCTGGTGTCCACAAGGGCTTGAAGAATGCTCCGAGACTGCTCAGATCTCGGCATCGAGGAAGTTTCAGTTTACGGCTTTACGCAGGACAACACAAAGCGCCCAAAGGAACAGCGGATTGCTTTCGCGGGCGCTTGCGTTGCATTCGTTGAAGCTGCGTTGAAGTACGATATCGCTCTACACGTCGTCGGAGATTCAACGTCAACGATGTTTCCGCCTGAGCTCAAGCCATTTGTGGAAAAGCGGCAGGGTCATGGGCTCAAGGTAAATATGCTCGTGAACTATGGCTGGGAGTGGGATCTAAATACTGCTTTCGAATCAGGCAAAAAGCGAGTTCACGATGGGCTGGCATCAAGCCAAGTTAGCCGTATCGACATGGTGGTTCGCTGGGGCGGATGCCGCAGACTAAGCGGATTCCTGCCTATACAGTCAGTGTATTCAGATTTCTACGTAATCGACGACTATTGGCCCGATTATGAGATCAATCAGGTTCTTGCTGCGCTTACCTGGTTTCAAACTCAGGAGCCGACCCTGGGCGGCTAGGTGTTTGGTCGTAATCAAGATCACAGTAAAGCGTTGCCGTTGTTAAAATAGTGTAAATCTAGTTCGTGGTAATCGCGGCTCCCCTCATGGCAGGGAAGAGTCGGCTATTTCCGTCAGCAGCCCAAGAGCCCAGGAAGAACTAATGGGAGTACGTGAGATGCTAAATCTGTCGTCTGCCTAGAACGAACCAGTGTCCAGGGGGCCATAGTTACCTAGTTGTGGTTTGCCTCTATTGATCCCAAAATCTGGAAAGCAAAAGGCTGTCAGTGGAAGATTGGGCAACCGATGCGAAATTACTGTCTAGCGTTTGGAGTCGAAGTACATAAGCTTAATGCTTAAGGAGATTGATGGAAAACTCACAAGAAAGATTAATTCGGTACCTACAGGATGCTCACGCGGCCGAGGTGGGCGTTGCCAAAATGCTCGACGACTGCATCGAAGACTCAGACGACGTTGCAATCAAAGAGCTGTTCGAGGAGCATCTCAAAATGAACCTCACTCATCGAGAACAGATTGTCCAGTGCTTGAATAAGTACGACGAAAAGCCGAGCGGAGGCAAAAGCTTCGTCAGCTCAATGATGGCCAAGGTCAGCGACCTGATTCAAGTAGGGCATGATCATCCGGACAAAAACACCCAAAACCTGATCAAGGCTTTTGCCGCCGAAAAAATGGAATGCGGCATTTACGAGTCGCTTATTGCCTATGCCCAGGCAATTGGTAACGAGGATGTTGCCCGGGTTGCTCGCACCATTCAGCAACAAGAAAATCAGAACGCCGACAGTATCTGGCCGATGATATCACAATATGCCGTTACCGCTCTTGAAAAGGTAACCGATCGTCCTGCTGCTGGCGTCAATAGTGCCTAACTGCTTTCTCGGATGAATCCGGGAGCTCGCCCGAGATGTCGTCGCCTTGTCCACGACGTCTTCGGGTGATGTTCCAACCTCAGCAGGCAGCGCCTGCTCCCGCCGCGCAAAGTTGGATGAAGCTTACTTAAGTTGGTCGGGCACTTCGTGGACGAGAATAAATCGATCAAAAATAGAAAACTTTTGCGCAGCTGAACGTTACCAGTGAATTATGATCGCCCACAAATACCAATTTTGCCCTTTCATCACAACAAGGACCTGCTCCTGAAGTAGGTGGAGCGTTTATTGCTAAGCGGGATCGTTCTGGCCCGACTCGAGGGACCATGGTCCCGGGATGCCAGAAGTCAGCGCGCGATAGCCTCGCATCGGTTCCCCAATCTTAAGGCCTTTGGCCGTAACTTCGTAGCTGCACATGTCGATGCTGTGCTGGCTACGTCGCATCTTGACCACCATCATGACCTTGCGGAGTTGCCCGTTAATCGAAGCGTAGCGTAGGCGAACGATGTCGTCGGCAAGGAACGAAATCGTGAAGTTGCTCAGACCCATCGACGTAAAGTTCTCTTCGACTTCGACGGTACTTATGATGGTGACCCCGAGCCGGGTCAACGCCCCAATCATCCGATACAACGACTCGCGGAAGTCAGTGCGGAAGTCCGGGGCGAGTGCCATCTCGAGGCCAACCAGCGAATCAATGACCAGGCGTTTACAGCCAATCTCTTTGACCGTGTTTACAATCTCATGCACCGTCTCATCGACCGAAAGATCTAAGGGCCTCAGGTAAATAAGTTCAAGCAATCCGTCTTCGACGAACTTGTCGAGTTTGAATCCGAACGAGGCAGCACGTTGCAAGTATTCGTTGGGTAGTTCTTCGAACATCGCCACGATACACGGTTCGCCATTTTTAAGGCCCTCGGCAATATACTGGATTCCGAGCACCGTTTTGCCGCCACCCGACGGTCCCGCCAACAACATACTGTCGCCTTCAGGAATGCCGCCACCCATCAGTTCATCGAGCTCCGGAACCCCAATCGAAAGACGTCTCGCACCCTTAATGTGGCTCGAAACATTGTTGGTAAGGCCGAAAGTCCGCGGGAAGCACTGAAGGCCATCCTCAGTAATCCGGAAGGTGTGCAGC
This sequence comes from Armatimonadota bacterium, assembly GCA_031430115.1. Taxonomy (GTDB): domain Bacteria; phylum Armatimonadota; class Fimbriimonadia; order Fimbriimonadales; family Fimbriimonadaceae; genus Fimbriimonas. The sequence goes on from JANPAV010000085.1 coordinate 3,342, forward strand.
CCTGGCACCGTCGCCTGACCACGCATCTTCACGACCTGCATTTTTCGCACGATCGAGTTGCGGTCAACACTTTGGTTGAGCAAGAACAAACCATCCGCTACGGTGAACACGGGGTTGTCGCGCATCTCACTCTCGACGTATTCGCCGATGAGAAAAGTAGTCGCAGCCCAACTCGTCAAGTGCAATGCCAAACGCTGAACGAAGCCTTGAATATCTACTTCACCCTTTCCAGGTTGGGCCCTGCGCACCACGGTTCGGAACGAGTCGACGATCACAATTCCCGCATTGGAAGCCTCAACTTCCTTAATAATCGTCTCAAGCACCGCGCTAAGGTCCTCCTCTAGTACGAGCTGGCTGAGGTTGAGGAACCGGATCGATCCGTTCATGACCGCCTGGTCAAAAAATGAGTACTGCTGCTGGTACCGCAACATCTTTATCGCCGGCTCACCCAAAACGGTGAAGTACAGTGCAGGTCTCTCGGGTGTAGCGTTGGCAAACATGATCTGATGGGCGAGCGTAGTCTTGCCGCCACCGGGGGCACCTGCGATGATATTGAACGAAAATTCAGGCAAACCCCCACCCAAAATTTCATCAAGCCCTGGAACACCAGTTGATAACTGATGAATTTTCACTCGGTCTTGATTTTGAGTCTTTGCTTCTTTTTTCATGTTAATTTCCGGTAACTTTTCATTCTTCAATTTGCCAAACATCCTTCAACAACGTCAAGGTCAAGGCTGGACCAATGAACAGCGACATCAAATCGAGCAGGTGAGCGATGAGCGCCAGACTGGTTTCACTCGAAATCCCTTCAAACGATGCAATTGAGCCGTCACCTTTCAATGTGAGAGCTTTTAGAGAAGGATCCTTTTGACGAGCCAAGGCAAAGGCGCGACGCAGAAGTGCCGTAAACCCGTCCGAACCGGAGAATCGGACAATTAAGATTCGCAACTTTTCGTTCACCCGAAAAGCCGCATTCAACCCGGAATCGTCCTTTCCTTCTAAGGCGATGAGTTTCTGCGCCAAAGCTTTCATCACATCTGTAGGCTCGACCACAATGCCATTATAGACTATCGGCAAAGTTGGCTGACGGAAGATAAAGGAACAATTGGACTGAGAAGTAGCTTTGCCCACCCGCGTGGCTAGTATTCGCATACTCTGAAGAATTATTTAACCTAGGAATTGGGCTCAACCGCCTGACCAATGTTAGTACGAGTCGCTTGAATCGTGTCAGTGTTTACTTAGACACCCCATGATTCATCATTTTCTCATCATGATTTGCCTGCAAGCCATCCGGTGGTAAAATGCATTTCTCATAAGGGATAATTGCGGTCTCTGTTGATCTAGTACCAACGAATCTCAATTTCCGCAAAGAAACTTGACGGTAAAAAGCATGAAAACTCCTAGCCTTTCCCCTCGAGAATTGCAGATCGTCGAGCTTTGTTGCGAAGGACTCACCAACGACGCGATCGCCTATAAATTAGGCTTGAGTGTCGGCACCGTCAACACCTATTGGCTTCGAATCAAGCTTAAAATGGGCGGATTTGGTCGTACGGATACCGTCGTTAAGGTCGTCAAGGAGAGGGCTGACCGAGTGCTTGAAGAGGAAAGAATTGATTGGGAAGGGCTCGCGAAGATCCTTGTAGCCAGGGGGAAATTGGACGTGATCGCCCAGGCGGAAAGGATTTTGGAGTATCGCACTTCGCTAGCCCTGGTTAATCTTGCCTTGGATCAACTCAAGTCAACAGTTTGGTCGACTGACACGGACCTTACCGCTCACATGATGACGAATGGTGAGTTAGCTTCCAGCCTATGCGGCGTCGAGTGGCAGGATGGCAAAACCATCTACGAACTTTTCAAGACTACGGACAAAGCAGATCCGGCAGTAGTGGCGCATCTCACCGCCCTTGAAGGTTCATCAATCTCCCAGAGCTTAACGGGCGAATTTGCTGGGATGCAGTTAACGGTAAATCCAATTATCGAAGAGAGTGGCGAGGTTATTCTTTGCATCAGTATTCTAAGTATTCTCAGTAGTGTCACTTAGGAAGATGTCTTAGGATTTTAATTCGATCCCTCAATGGGCCCCAATAGTTCCCCTACTAGAGGTTTTCCTCAGGGGACCAACTTATTTACTTCGAGTCACAAATTTTGTGACTCGATTTTTTTGGCGACTACTTTCTTAATATTGCCGTAGTGCCGACTATTTGAGTTGTTGCAGGGCAAGCTTATGAATACTTACCTTTAGCGATGATTGTTCTCAGTGCTTCATCTTGGCGTGCATGAGCAATTTCGCTCTCTCGGACTTCTGAGCGGTGATCATCATTTTTGCCATCGACTTTAGTTCTGAGCTTTTGCCGTACTTAACCTCGATTTCTGCCATCTGGATTGCTCCAAGATGATGCGCTGCCATCATCATCGCAAAGTCACGGTCCGTGTCTCCCGTCATTTTCATGCTGCCCATGTTGTGGCTCATCTTATCCATGGACTTGTGCATCATGCTTGACGGCGAATCGTGCTTTGGCTTAGTCATATCGTGATGCTGTGCCAAGGCGGGTGCAATAAGGACACTGCTAAAAAGGGCTCCAATGAGCATGTATGAAAGGGGAAGTATTTTCGACATTGATGTTCTCCAAAAGCGATCCAACGGTATTGATCAGTCAGATCGCCTATTACTCCCTACGCCGGTCTTCGTCCAATAGAACATGGATCCTGTCAT
>JANPAV010000086.1:0-5235 GCA_031430115.1 Armatimonadota bacterium
GGAAACCCTGGAACCATTACCCTATCTTGGCAAAGATGAATCAGGCTGGTTTGTACAGGAGGAACGCTACAAGCCAGGGTAATTCCTCAATACATTAACTAAATCGAACTCGAAATTGATATATTTCTAATTTGCGATCACTGAATTTGAGTTGACTGCTACCTTCTCTTCCTAGCTACCCCTTATCGTTGTAGCAAGCGTCTATTTGATTAGCCGAATTAGCACTTATTCAAATCCACACCGAAGTAGTAGAGATCATGTTCGGATCTGACATTGTCGTTGTGGGCTTCCACATCTTCCTTTGAAAGTATTCCGTCCCGATCTGAGCAAAGCATGAGCTGCGAATTGATCGGGATGACCGGCACTCTGTCAATTGAATCTGAGACCAAAAAGTCGAGACTTGAAGACTGGACAACTTTCCACGTGAAAGACTCAATCTGCCTCTTGATACTATCGATTTGGACTTGTATACGGGGCCCTGCAAGCATACGACCAGGGACTTCGCCAACCTGATTAAGTGTCACGTAGCCTGCCTTTTCCAGTCTTTCAACTGTGTCCTTATCGAAAATCGACACGGGCGTCGCCCCTTGCAATTCTTGGTCTGGAATGGGATTTCTGCGCGCAATGGTCCTTGCGCATACTAGAGCAAAGAAATTTGAGGCAACATCATTGTCGAAGGGCGAAAGGCAGGCATTTGGATTTGCAACAATCCTTTCAGCTAATTCCTGAAAAGATGCCTCCCAGGATAAGTATGCTTCTTCTGACCCTTGGTCCCATACTCTGCGAGCGCAAAACGTTGGGTCCTCTGGATTGACCAAGAATCTATTTCCTTGTCGGCACACTTCGACCTTGCCGCTTGCGTTCACAAATCGCTCAAGGGACGCCTTGGGAAAGACGTGCTGATTCACTGTCATTTGATTTGGATTCTTCGATTGAGGTTTTTCGTATCTCACTTTCACATTGTGATCTGTCTCTCAAATGTCTCTCAATTGGAGGGGACAATGAGAGACTTCCATACACGTCAGTAGATTCAAAATGTCCCCCTTGAACCTACCAAAACTCCCTTGAGGTGGTAGTGCTCACAAGGTGTGAAGGTTCGAGTCCTTTCCCGCGCACCAAACCCTTTCTAGATTCAATTGAACCTAAGTTTTGAGGAAAGGACTCGAAGGAAAGAACTCAAGATTCTGCGTCTTTTGAACCTGGGCCAAGTAAAATCCTACTTGCGACGCAAGACGCCAATCAACTCCGTACCCGGTGCAACGGTATTAAACACGGTCCCAAACTTCTTGACGTTGTCATGCAGGAGTTCTAAGCGTCCATCTGGCTCATCGGTATCGACGATAATTTCGTAAGTGATGGATTCCATCTTTGGCGGAACGTCTTGCCTGACCCCGTCTATCTTCACTTCAACTCCGCGAACGGAAAAACCTAGCATAGGTGTCACACGTTCGATACCTTTAATCATGCATGCCGAGAGAGCGGCCAATAGGAGTTCGGCCGGATTAAAAGCGTCAGGATTGCCAGCCATATCGGTGTCAAGAGGGATCAGGGCGTTCTTGCATCGAGACTCGCTCTTATGGCTGTCAAGCCGCAGGGACTCCACATGAAAAGACATTTTCGGTGAGCTCATGACTGTACGATACGCCGAAGTTCAATTGTGAAGTGAACAAAACCCCAGAGAGTTCATTCGTGAACGGATAAGTGACTACATATCGATAAAGTTAGATATGTAGTGGTATGATCCAACTATGGTCAAAACGGAAGTAACTCCTCTTTTCCGAGCCCTCGGCGATCCGACTCGAAGAAGAATATTCGAGTTCCTATGCGCCAAGGATTGTCCCGTGGCCGTAGAAGAGTCCGGTGATGTCCACCAAATCCAAGGAGTTTCCGTTGGAGAAGTTTGCTGCCACATCACAGGTAGTGACAAATTTAGTTCGACGATTTCATTCCATATCAAAGAACTTAGGATTGCCGGACTGATCAATGCGGAAAAAAACGGCAAGTTCATGATTTGCAGCGTTCGCCGCGAAGCCATTTCTGAAATGTCCGACTATCTCCATTCCTTGCCAAGCTCAAGCAATGACGCTTGTGGCTAATCCGCCATCAAAAGAAAATCGAAATGAAAACCCTTCAAATTTTTGACCCTGCCATGTGCTGCTCTACGGGAGTTTGCGGTCCAAGTGTCGACCAGAATCTTGTCAAGCTCGCCGCTGATGTAGCGTTTCTCAAGAGCCGTGGAATAACGGTCGAGCGCTTCAATTTAGGACACCAACCCGAGGCATTCGCATCCAATAGCCTCGTGCTTCAAGAGATGGGGCCAGAGGCTGAGAATCTACCTCTGTTCATAATCGATGGAGTAGTCAAAGCCAAGGCAATGTATCCAAATCGCTATGAGCTTTCCTCATGGCTTGAACTGGATCAGAAGCCGGTCGAGAAGATAGGTCTAACCGACCTGACGATGTTTGCTCACCAATGCTGCGAAGACCCAAGTAAGGACTGTTGATATGTGGACCAACGGACTAACCACTAGACATCTCTTCTTCACGGGCAAAGGCGGTGTGGGCAAAACTTCGTTGGCATGTGCCACTGCCCTACAACTCGCCAAATCTGGCAAACGGACCCTCATCGTTAGCACAGACCCGGCGTCAAATCTCGATGAGGTCTTTGCGACAACGCTCAGTCAAGCGCCAACGCCCATCACTGGAATTCCTAACCTATTCGCGGCCAACTTAGATCCCGAGGCTTCGGCTAAGGCATACCGTGAAAAAATTGTCGGTCCGTACCGTGGCAAACTTCCCGACGCCGTTATCCGCAACATGGAGGAACAGTTCTCAGGTGCATGCACGACCGAAATTGCTGCTTTCGACGAATTCGTCCGTCTCATGGCAGACCCAGCCGCGACTGAGCGATTCGATAATATCGTCTTTGATACCGCCCCAACCGGGCACACCCTTCGCCTCCTAAGCCTTCCTAGCGCATGGACCGGATATCTCAATACAACCACTGCCGAAGCAAGTTGTCTCGGTCCGCTTGTTGGGTTAAAAGATCAGAGAGCCCTTTACGAGAGAGCATTCGAAAAGCTATCAGATCCAGCCGATACTACAGTTGTCCTCGTGGCAAGGCCAGAGCGGTCAAGCCTCAAAGAGGCAGCCCGAACTCAAGTCGAACTTGCCGAGCTGCATATCGAGAATTTGCGGCTCATCATCAATGCTGTCTATCAGCCCGGAGAAACCAGTGATCCAACTGCGCAGGCATTTGCCCAAGTCGTTGCCGACGGATTGGCGACGATTCCTGAAGCCCTCGCAAGCATTCCGCGAACACTTGTCCCGCTTCTGCCTGGAAATGTCGTGGGAATCAGCGCCCTCAAGAGTCTGCTAAATCCATCGAATGAAGTTCCAGACGTAATCTCAGGAACCAAGACGCCAAGCGGCGATATGCCCTTTGCTCGATTTGTCGATGGACTCTCGGCAATGGGTCACGGCGTCATCATGACGATGGGTAAGGGCGGAGTAGGCAAGACCACCGTTGCATCTCAAATTGCTCAAGAACTGGCAAAACGAGGACACCAAGTTTTGCTAACAACGACCGACCCAGCCGGAAATATTCTCGATCTCGTAGGAGATTTCCCGGCCAATTTAGAAATTGCCCGAATCGACCCGCAAACCGAGGTTGCCAAATATACTCAGGCAGCTCTAGATAAGGCATCGCCGATGATGGACGCCGACGCGCTTGCATTGCTCAAGGAAGACTTAAGGTCTCCATGTACCGAAGAAATCGCGGTATTCAGGGCTTTTGCCGATGCGGTTGCCCAAGGAGAAAATCGATTTGTCGTGATCGACACTGCCCCAACCGGTCACACCATTCTTCTGATGGATGCAACCGAAGCATATCATCGAGAAGTAACCCGAACCCAAAGTGACGCCCCTGAGGCGGTGAAACAGCTTCTCCCGAGATTAAGGGATCCTGACTACACCAAAGTTGTGCTGGTTGCCCTGCCTGAACCGACACCGGTTCATGAAGCCCAAAAACTTCAAGAGGACCTCAAGCGCGCTGGGATTGAGCCGTTTGGTTGGGTCGTTAATCGCTCATTGCTCCTCGCAGGTGTGACCGAACCTCTACTTGCGGGTAAGGCGTCGAAAGAGGCCGGACCAATAGAGGAAGTCCTCCGGCTTTCAAACCGAGTAGTCATCCAGCCTTGGGTTAGGAAGTCAGATTCGGGCACGAGCCTTTCACGTGAGGTTGCTAATCGATGAACGTGCTTTTTCTCTGTCGAGGAAATTCGGCCCGAAGCCAAATGGCAGAAGGCTTTGCTAACAACTTCTCGAACGGAAGACTAACTTTTGCGTCGGCAGGAACTTGGCCTTCTCGAAATGTTCACCCCGTGGCAATTCAAGTGATGGCTGAACGTGGGATCGATATATCGAAATCTGAAACGAAGAGCTTTACCCAAGTTCCACATCCATTACAATTCATCATCGTCTTGTGCGGCCAAGCGGCTGAGGAGTGCCCGAGTATTCCAGGCGTCGAAACGGAGAATTGGGACATCGATGACCCGGCGCACGAGGGAGAAGAACTCTCGGCATCTGAAGAGGTTCTTCTTTTTCAGCGAGTGCGGGATGAGATTGAGACAAAGGTGCAAGAATTCCTGGCTCAGCACGAAGGAGACAAACAGGGCTGATTACAAATGACTAAACTCGCAATTTTTTCTGATATTCATGCAAACCTACCGGCGATGGAAGCCGTGAAGGCGTCCATCGAGGCTTCGTCGTTCGACCGCATTTATTGTCTCGGCGACATAGGTGGCTATGCTTCTCAACCGAACGAAGTGCAAGAACTCATCATGTCGATGGGATGTCCGACGATCATGGGTAACTACGACGAGGGCGTTGGCTTTTATAAAGACGATTGCGGTTGCCACTATGTCAAGCCTTTTGATATCGAAATGTCGAACATGTCGTTCCTTTGGACTCGCGAACATACGACCGACGCAAACAAAGCCTGGCTAAGAGAGCTTTCAAGAGAGATTCGATTTGAGATTGAGGGCAAGAAAGTCCTCCTCTGCCACGGCTCACCGAGAGACACAACCGAATACCTATTTGAAAATCGCTCAGATGGATACTTAAAGCAATTTGTTGCTGAGGGCAAGGCTGATGCTCATGCCGACATCATTGTTTTTGGACACACGCACGTTCCATTTCACAGAACAATTGAGGGCGTGGATTTTGTGAACTCTGG
>JANPAV010000087.1:0-8648 GCA_031430115.1 Armatimonadota bacterium
AGCTATCGCCTACATCGCCAACCAAGAAGAGCACCACAGGAAGGAGTCGTTTCAAGACGAATATCGTCGTCTGATGGAAGAGAATGGAATCGTCATTGACGAGCGGTACGTTTGGGATTAGCGCGACCCTTCAGGCCGCAAATCTTTCCGCAATCCCTGACCTAGGGCTTCGCCCGTAGGCTAAGAGTAAAGCCACCACTTTGTGGCTGGATTGTACGCACTATGACGTTTTGGTTGAATGCAATCTGCAAAAGGCGTAGGATCTGGTAGTACGGCATCATTCCAACAAAGCGATATGGGATCGCGGCTACCTTGGCAGCCTGCAAGAGAACTCAGCAAAAAAAGAGCCGTCTTCGAGAATCGAAGACAGCCTTTTCAAATTGAATTTGACTCCTAATCTTTGAAGCCAGGAAGTCGTCGACCTTTCCAATAACCTTCTGGGCTTGCATTGTGATTGAGTCGGAATGGCTCGCCATCGACCTGCTTTGACAGCGTGATCTCAGGAAGCTTGGCCGTGTAATTCGTTCTTCGCAGAGCGGTTCTCTGGTGGCTAAAACGTCGTTTTGGATTTGGCATTCTTCAGTTCCTCTGTTACTTCTTCTCTCGGTGAAGCGTATATTTTCGAAGATTTGAATTGAACTTCATCAACTCAAGTCGGTCAGGGGTGTTACGCTTGTTTTTGCTAGTCGTGTAATAGCTTTTCCCATCCTCGGTACACACGATTCGGATAATTTCTCTAATTTCGCCTTTTTTCTTCGCCATGGGACAAACCTCAACACGGTGCTACGCACCCGGCAGAACATATATTATGGGCAAACAGCGAATCGTTTTGCAACTGCTGATCGTCTAGTTTTGCCCTCAATCACACAGGTTCAGGCATTTTATGCTGATATTTGAATCTGTTTCGACTTTTTTTCCTTTTCTTGAGAACGATAACGATATTCTGCAGTTGTGAGGCACAGCTCAATAACATCCACTCCATATTTGTGGCGAATAAAAGCTTTTGCCACTCGATTGTATGATTTCTCGTACGATTCATCCCAGCTGGAGTGGTCGGCATGATTCAGGTTCACAAATCGGATCTTATATTTCTCTTGGAGAATTTGTTCGACTTCTGAGTGCCATAGCGGTTTTAGACCCGAATAGAAGCACTTGGTGCGACCGTTGAACCTGTCCAACTTGGCGTGTAGATAGCCCAGAGTTTTTGGAGGCATGCAGAAATGTGCAAAGCTCCAATGGCTGAAGTGGGCAAAGCAAAGCTTCCACCAATAAGTGAGATAGGTGCGAAAGAGTGCCAATTCTTTACATTCCAAACATCGTGCCGTATTGACGATACTCTGACTTTGCACTCTGAATTACTTGGTTAGCTTTCACGACCGTATCCTGAGTTTTCTTTACATCGGCGGCAATTGTAGCCATTACATTTTTTCCAGATCGAATCCAACCGTCAACCGACTTCTTATCGATATTGCGTGGGTCAAGATTCTTGGTTGTGCTGTCAAATTTCTTTTGGAAATTTGAGGCCCATAGTTTGTTTGCGTCGGTTTGAATCTTTTTGGTATGCCCTTGAGCCAAATTCAATTTTTGCTTCATTAAGACTTTTGCAGTTGGCGGAGAAAACCAAACTCCAATTCCTGCCCCAATAGTGAGGAGGACAGATACTTTTACAATACTTTTGAGGATGCGGAAAACCATAGCCTGTGATTTACTTATTGGCTGGTTTTCGAATATCTAGAGTAGATTGTTAGGTTTTTGACTTTTCCTTTCCATTTTTTGGGAAAAGAAAATACAAAAAAACCGGGCGAGTATCTCCCTCACCCGGTTCTTCCTAAGGTCCAGCTCAATACTTTTTGAGCGAATAGCCTTTTCGATATTTTCTTTCGTACGAAAGGTTGCCCTTGCCACCGTTTCCAACGATATCGTGCTTCTTCTTATCGAACAAAACAGTTTGACCAGAATAAAGTGCCATGTTCGACATGTGGCAAACCATGGTTGTTTGTCCAACGGAATGAAGGTCAGATCGTGGCTTTTCTCTGCTTTTGACGCAGTCCAAGAAGTTCCGCCAATGGTTGCTGTCTTGTGGATCGGCAGTTTCCTTAGGTATCTCCTTTCCGCCGGCATCAAGGATAATCCAGCCACCTCGCCAAACCCTAAGGGTTCGTCCGTCTGCCGAGACAAATTCTGCACCGTTGCCATCCTTTCCTGGGTGATCTCGAAGGAGCGACCATGTCATCATCAATTCGGAGTCGGGGAAGCTCATGATAGACTCAACGCTGTCGGCAGTGTCTCGGTCGTCATCCTTAACTCCCCACGCGCCACCAACGGACATCACTTTATTGGGCATCATCAGGTCGAGTCCTTTGCTAACCCCTAGTAGAGCGATATCCATCATGTGAACGCCCCAGTCAGTGGTGATTCCTCCGCCAGTGTTGCGAACCCAACGCCAGTTATAATGAGTCTTATTTTGTTGGTACGGCTTCATTTCTGCCGGTCCGCACCACATGTCGTAGTCAAGGGTGGAAGGAACATCCTTGGGCTGTTCTTTGCCAATTCGGGTTCCGTCCCATGCCCAGGCTCGAATGTGAACGATTCGTCCCAACTTGCCAGATCGGATGTATTCAACGGCATCGTGAAATTCTTTTGTGCTTCGTTGCCACGTTCCAACTTGGACAACTCGTTTGTGATGGGCCTGACAGTTCATCATCGAGCGTGCCTCGACGAAGTTGTGGCTGATCGGCTTTTCACAATAGATGTCTTTACCGGCTTCACAGGCATGAATGAGGTTTAAGGCGTGCCAGTGATCAGGCGTACCAATAATGACCGCATCGATATCCTTTCGCTCAAGCATCTTTCGGTAGTCAGTGAACACTTCGGGCTTCTTGCCATAAACTTCGTTTACTTTCTTGAAGTCATTTCCCATCCGTGCAGTGTCTACATCACAAATGGCAGCGAATTCGACATCGTCAAATCCCATCAGGTTGCGCATGTTCGCGGCTCCCATACCGTTACAGCCAATGAGCCCCATCACAATCTTATCGTTTGGCGAGTGATTTTTTCGCTTTCGAGCACTTGGATCAGCTACTTCATTGTTGTTTGGATCAAAGGCAAGACTTGCCAATGAAGATGCACCAAACCCTAGGCTGGCGGCTGATACGGCAGACGATTGAAGAAATTTCCTTCGCGATAAATTATTGTTTGAATCCATGAGTCAACCCTGACATGAGCATGTTACACCTTCGATAGCACCAGCATCAATGCCAGAAGAAAATTCATTTGACTTGGTCGACAATAATGTCCGGTTGGGAGGTATTTCAATCAGTACTTTTTGAGTGAATAGCCCTTTCGGTACTTTCGGGAATAGGCGAGGTTGCCCTTTCCATCATTGCCCACAATGTTCATTTTCTTCTTGTCAAACTTTACGGTCTTACCAGAGTACAAAGCCATGTTTGACATATGACAAGCCATTGTCGTTTGCCCAACTGAGTGAAGGTCTGATCGTGGTGCTTCTCGGCTCTTCACGCAATCAAGGAAGTTGCGCCAGTGATTGGTATCTTGAGGATCCGCCGTTTCCTTAGGAAGCTCTTTTCCTTCGGAATCGAGGATTATCCAGCCTCCTCGCCAAACCCTGAGAGTTCGACCGTCGGCCGAAATGAATTCTGTGCCATGACCATCCTTCCCGGGATGATCGCGAAGAACAGACCACGTGAGGACAAATTCTTCTTCGGGGAAGTTCATGATTGATTCGATGCTGTCACATGCATCTCGATCGTCATCCTTCATGGTCCAAAGTCCGCCGTAGCTTGTCACGCTGGTTGGCATGACCAAATCCAAGCCTTTGCTCATGCCGAGCAAAGCGATGTCGATCATATGAACTCCCCAGTCGGTGGTTAGACCACCGCCCGTGTTGCGAACCCAGCGCCAATTAAAATGAACCTTGTTCGATTGATACGGCTTTAGTTCGGCTGGTCCAGTCCACATGTCGTAGTCTAGTCCGGCTGGTGGATCGGTTACTGTTCCTTTACCGATTCGGTTCCCTTCGGAAATCCAGGCTCGGCAATGGGTGATTTTGCCTAACTTTCCGGCTCGGATGTATTCGATGGCATCATGGAATTCTGGTGTGCTTCGTTGCCAAGTACCAACTTGGACAACTCGCTTAAAGTGGTCTTGCGCCGCCATCATTGCTTGGGCTTCGACGAAGTTATGGCTGATGGGCTTTTCGCAGTAAATGTCTTTTCCGGCTTCGCAAGCGTGAATGAGGTTCAGGGCATGCCAGTGATCCGGTGAACCGACGATAATAGCGTCAATGTCCTTCCTTTCCAACATTTTTCGGTAGTCGCTGAATACCTCGGGCGTTTTGCCATAGACTTCCTCGATCTTCTTGATGTCACCTGGCATTCGTGAAGTATCGACATCACAGACTGCTGCGAATTCAACATCGTCAAACCCCATGAGATTTCTCATGTTTGCTGCGCCCATTCCGCCGCAGCCAATAAGACCAATGACGATCTTGTCATTCGCTGAATGGTTTTTCCGTTTTCTCGCTGCCGGGTCAGTAACCGTATTCGTGTTTGGATCAAACGCTAGATTAGCCAATGAAGTTGCTCCAAAACCGAAGCTAGCCGCCGCAACCGCGGACGATTGAAGAAATTTTCTTCGCGATAAATTGTTGTTTGAATCCATGAATCAACCTTTCAGTCTGAATCTTACACCTTCTCGATTATCGACATGCTTGTTACGAGGCAATTCTTGAAAAGGATCGTATAAGATGGTTAAAAGGAACTTATGAGCGACCCAGTTGTAGTTGAAGAGAAGAAGGACATAAAAGAGGAAAAGTATCCTCTAACCACCGACAAGGCACCCATCGTGACTCGACACAAATTGGGTGATCTCAAGTACACCGCAACCACCGGGATGATGCCGATCAACAACGAGATCGGCGAGGTTGAGGGTGGCATGTTCTACATGGCTTATACGAAGGAAGGAGTCAAAGATCCGGCCAGTCGCTCGATCATGTTTAGCTTTAACGGAGGTCCGGGAAGTTCGTCGGTGTGGTTACACCTCGGTATTATTGGACCAAAACGGGTGGTGATGGAGGCGGACGGGGGGATGCCTCAGCCACCCTTTAAGCTTGTCGACAACGAATATTCGTGGCTGGAAGATACCGATCTAGTGTTCATTGACCCGATTGGAACCGGATACAGTCGACCTGCTAAGAAAGACGGCGGCAAAAAGTTCTGGAGTCTGGAAGGCGACATCGAATCGATTGGCGAGTTTATTCGCCTCTATCTGACCCGAAATAATCGCTGGTCTTCGCCTGTTCATCTGGTTGGCGAGAGTTACGGAACGACTCGAGCAGCTGGATTGTCGGGACATTTGATTGAGAAAGGAATTGCGTTTAACAGCATTGTGCTCGTTTCTTCGATCTTGAATTTCCAGACGGCACGATTTAACAAAGGCAACGACCTGCCCTATCAAGTATTCTTGCCAACCTACACGGCGACCGCCTGGTTCCACAAGAAGACAAAGTTCAAGTCGCTCGAATCGGCCTTGAAGGCCAGCGAAGAGTTTGCTTCGAATGAGTACGTTTTGGCTCTCGCGAAAGGGTCGTCGTTGACCGACGCAGAGCGGAAGTCTGTTCGGGGCAAGCTTGCTTCCCTGACTGGTTTGAGCGAGGATTACCTTGAATCTACCGATCTGCGGGTGAACATCCATCGGTTCTGTAAGGAGCTGTTACGTAATGAAAAGCGAACGGTTGGACGCTTGGATAGCCGGTTCAAGGGAATTGATGAGTCGGCCTCGACCGAGAACCCTGAGCACGATCCTTCGATGACGGCGATCATGGGGCCGTACACCGCGATGATCAATGACTATATTCGTCGAGAGCTTGGGTACGAGACCGATCAGCCGTACTACGTGTTTAATCCGGGTGAGCTTTGGAAGAATTGGTCTTACGGTGATGCCGGTGCTGGACATCCGGATACGTCGGAAGCTCTTCGGTCAGCGATGTCGAAGAACCCGTACATGAAAGTGTTCATTGCGTCGGGCTACTACGATATGGCGACACCGTATTTTGCGACCGAGTACACCGTGAACCACTTGGCTTTGGACCCTACATTACGAGCGAATATTACAACTGAATATTACGAAGCGGGGCACATGATGTACATCGACGAAGGGTGTATGAAGAAGCTTCACGCGGACATTAAGAAGTTCTATAAGTAGGTCGATAATTGTCAGTGCAATAGGCCGCCTTTGTTCATCACGTTGAGTTCGGTGTATCCGGTCCAATACGCGATTTCTCGGTAGTCTTTGTACTGCCAAATTACGAGATCGCCGATCTTTCCAGGTTCAAGGCTCCCGATTTGGTCACCGCGATTAAGGCTATGGGCAGCATTGATTGTGCAAGCCGTAAGGCATTCGGCTGCCGACATTCCCATCTTCGTCATCGCAAGAGACATGCAGAATGGCAAAGATGGAGTCGGTGATGAACCTGGATTAAAATCTGTGGCGATGACCACGGATAATCCTAGTTCGATCATGAATCGAGCGTTGGGAAATTTATCTGATCGGATTCCGTAGACCGAGCCGGGAAGGAGAACGGGCATTGTTTGTGAATTTGCCAAGGCGCGGATTCCATCCTCGCTTGTGTATTCCAGGTGATCTGCAGTTTTGGCTCCGATTTCGGCAGCCAATATTGCTCCTCCAGAATCGCGCATCTGATCGACATGGAGGCGAACCTGAAGACCAAAGCTTTGGGCTGCTTTTGCATATCGGCGGGCATCGTCGTGATTGAAGTATTTATCTTCGACAAACATATCGACGAACTCACACTGGTGCCTCAGGGCGGGAATCATTTGGTTGATGACCGTGTCTAGATACTCGTCTTTGAAGCGAGCCTCTGGCGGCACAGAGTGGGCGCCAAGGAAAGTTCTCACTATTGAGAAAAGACCCGAATCGAATTCGCCAGCAACCTCTAACATTTTTTGCTCATTAGCCAGATCCAGTCCGTAGCCCGACTTGATTTCGGCGGTTGTGGTTCCGCAGGACCTCATCCAACGCAGATGGTGCTTCGTTTCCTCCTTCAGTTCAACCTTAGTAGCCGCCCGCGTCTTGGCTACCGTTGACAATATCCCACCACCGCTTGCGGCAATTTCTTGGTAGGTTGCGCCGAGGGCTCGTTGCTCGAATTCGTCGGCTCGATTTCCGGCAAAAACTGCATGAGTGTGGGCATCGATAAGTCCTGGAGTCACAAGCATTCGTTCGGCATCGATAAAGCTGTCAGAATTGATCTCTGGGGCACTTAACCGAGGACCTGCATAGGTAATCAATTCGTTTTCGAGGTGAATAACGGCATCCTCGACGATACCAATTTCTGACATCTCTTGACCACGCCGGGGAGCGGATGATCCGCTCATAGTAACAAGTTGACCAATGTTGACAATTTCCGTAATGCTCATGAACTTGCGAGGACCCCTGACGCAAATTCTAGCAGACAGGCTGCGCATGCCATGGCAGTGCAGGAGTTAATGTCCAGTTCGGGATCGAGTTCGACGATATCCATCGCCAGGACCTTCTTGTTCGCCCCAGCTATTCTCGCCGCTTGACGAACCATGACCGGCGTGAGGCCGCCGGGTCGAGAACCCGGGCAGCCTGGCGCAAAGGCACGGTCCATCACGTCAATGTCGAGGTCAAAGTAAACCGCTTTGACCGTTGAAGCAATTCGGTTCAGTTCGTAGCGAAAGAACTCATCAAAATCCGGTCCGAAACACTGTTCCGCGGTGATCATTCGAATACCGCACTCTTTCCCATAATGTGCATACTCAGGAGAGTTTGCGAACGATTGAAGTCCAATTTGGACAATGTTAGTTCCGGGCAAACCGTCTTCGATGAGACCACGAATTGGGTTACCATTCATTGGACCATCGTTGAGGTGACGCAAGTCTAAGTGGGCATCAAGGGTGATGACTCCGATCTCACCTAGTTCAAGGTTTTGGCTCTTGGCGAGGGCTTTGATGGCAGGTCGGGTCACTCCATTGTCTCCACCAAGAAAGACGGTTCTCCCTTGTTTGCAGACATCCTCGAGACTTTCCGGCTCCTTTGATTCGCCATGATCGGTGACCTTTATTTGCCGAAGATCCGAGTCTTCAGAAAAGCTGTAGGTGCCGAATCGGAAGAGGGCTTCTCGGATGGCTTTTGGCGCGAGGTGGCAGGAACCCGGCGTGACCGAACGGTTCATCGGGACGTCAATAACATGGAGTTCCGCTCGCGGGTTATCACAATCGCCACCGAGCCAATTAGATGCTCTATTCCAGCCTGGATCTTCGTATGCCATAGTATTTTTTCATTTCAGCGAAGCAGGCTTCGCAGTTTGAAAGCGATTGCCGGCAATCGCACTCCCAAAATTTATTGATTCATTGGTATCTTTATTCCCGATTCTGCCGCAAATTGGATAGCTTCATCGTATCCGGCGTCAACATGGCGGATAACACCCATACCGGGATCGCTGGTAAGGACTCGCTCGAGCCGTTTGGATGCAGCATCCGTTCCGTCGGCTACGACAACCATTCCTGCATGCTGGGAGTAACCAATTCCTACTCCGCCGCCGTTGTGGATGCTAACCCATGTTGCACCGGCCGCGGTGTTGACCA
>JANPAV010000088.1:0-7671 GCA_031430115.1 Armatimonadota bacterium
GAATATCATCATGAGAGTCAGGTTGTTTCGTACAATTCAGGTCCTTATGCTGGTCGGGAAATATGGTTCGGCTTTAGTGAAGGCAGAGGGGTTGACATCTATGATGTCACGAACAAAAACGCACCCTTTTTAATCAAGCGAGTGACTTATCCTAACATGGGATACTGCCACCAGGGCTGGTTGAGTGCCGATCGAAAGTTCTTGTATGTCGATGATGAGTTCGACGAGAACAATCTCAATACGACCACTAGATCCCTTATTTTCAACGTTGAAAGCCTGGAGAATGCTTCCTTTGTTTCAACGTTCAGTTCTGGCCTTCCTTCCATTGACCACAACCAGTATGTTTCGGATGGATTTGTGTTTCAGGCGAACTATACGACTGGGCTTCGAGTGTTTGATTCAACGCAAAACCCAGCAGCGCCAATTCAAACTGGTGGATTTGATACATACCTGGCGAACAATAATCCAACCTATAACGGGGCTTGGAGCAACTATCCGTTTTTCGCCAGTGGCACTGTAATCGTTAGCGATATCAATGGCGGAATGTTTGTCCTGAACACGACTGAGGCAACAACCCGGGCAAACCAAGCATCTTCGTTTGCTTTAGGCTTTAGTTGCAGCGCTCAGGGAACCCTTTCATCGGTGGCAACAAGCGATGATGATCGGATGATTTTGAGCAGTGTCCAAAATGATGTCTTTGTCAGGAATCCGCTGTTGGCTGAGTTTTCAACGACGGCTTTTGATACAAGCCCAACTAAAATTCGCATTGTTGCCGAGACATCCTACAAAGATGGGATTTCTAAAGGCGGCACGAATGCAACTCAATACATAGAACTTTACGATTGGACGACAAGCACGTATGTGCCAGTCAGCCAAACAACTTCGACTTCAATCGATCAATCAATTGAAGTGACTGCCCCAGGTGGCGTTCAACGATTTGTCAATCAGACGACTCGCGAAGTTAAAGCGAGAATCTATTGGGTTGGAGCAAAGGCAAAGACTTCGGCAGGAAAGGCGCTTATCGACCAATTCCTTTTCCGAATAACTCGATAGTTCGCCTCTATGGACCGACGAGTAAGTGCATACGACAGACTTCGTCGCTTGCCGTCGGTCCAGCATGAATATCCTTTAACTTCTTGCCTTCGTTGATTCGGCAATACTTGTCGTTGTTATAGTGAAATCGGGCAGTAAGGGTTCCGCCCTTGGCTAAGATCACTGGCTTTGGAAACATATAGTTTCCGCCCCAATACGGATCCCAGCGAACGGCATCAAGAATCGTTTGCTCCTTCCCTTCTTTGCTCGTATAAAACAACTGGATTTGCCCTGCATAGAATCTGGCTTCGGGCAAGATTGAGATGATCGTAACGTCTTGGTCCAAAGGTCGTGTCAGCTCTACAACTCTCGATTTGCCGGATGGAATGAACACCCCTTTGTCTTCCATCGATATCCACGAAGTTGTTCGACTTTTGGATTGCTTTGGGGTCGAAAAGGAAATTAGAAACGCGGCGTTCTCTTGCTTTCCGGTTGGTCGATAATGCGTCTGCACAACAAGCTTTGAATTTGGTCCGTAGCTCAAACTCATTCCAGCAGGTAAGTTCCACCGTGAATAGCCTGGAGCCCAGACTCCAACGAGGTACTTGGCGGGTAAATCCATACTCCCGATCGTTTCTGCCGGCAATTTCATATCTTTTGGAACGATTGCCACCGTGGCATACCGGATAACCCGAGGATTGGCTGGCACCAAATCGAATGAATCAAATTGTCCACCCTTGGTTGGCAGATTTATCGACGCCACGTTCCAATACGGAATGCCTTCTGGTCTCACTTTCTGGTTCTTTGCCAGGGTAAACGAAGTGGTTAACGGCATTGGAGCTTCAACTGGAATAATCTGCCGAATTCCATTCGGCACGCCTTTTGGCATTTTTTGTTGAATCCAATCCTGCAGCTGAACGGCTTCAACATCGCTCAGTTGCTCTATTTTCGAGAACTTGCCAAACTCTGAGTGTGCCCACATTGGTGGCATGCTGCGTGACAGAGCTTGGGTTCGGATGAGTTCGATTCGAGACGTCACCGATTCGTAGGTCGAAAAGTCAAACGGGCCAACATTAGCGGACTTGGAATGGCACGGCAGACATTTCGCGCTGATGATCGGTCGAATAGTCTCCGTGTAGGTCACCGCCTTTTTTTGCGACTGGACACCAACTCCTACCAATACAAACGCTCCCAAACCCAGCACAATTTCTTTCATTTGCCCTTCACGATCAATTTTACTTTACGTACAATGATAGGATGATTTCTGCGGTTTTGGTTGCTTTGTCCGTCTTCGATTTGCCAAAAGTGCCCGTAAACCTAGTAGGCGGCCTTTCAACGGCCAGGAAGCCAGTCGTGTTTTCGTTGTCGAAGTCAAAGGCTACGGTGCTCTTTTTTATTGCGACCGATTGTCCAATTGCCAATCGATATGCCCCCGAGATTTCTCGGATAGCCAAGTCATACACTTCAAAAGGAGTTGCTTGCTATCGAGTTTATGTTACGGCTTCGGCAAAGGACGCGGTTCGCCACGGAAAGGAGTTTAGACTTAACTTCCCTGCGGCACTGGATTCTGGTCGAAAACTAGTCAAGGCAACTGGGGTAAAAGTCACGCCCGAAGCCGCTGTTATTAACTCAAAAGGCGTCTTGGTCTATCGGGGTCGGATTGACGATCAAAACATTGATCACGGCTCGATTCGCAAAGACTATCGTCGCGATTTGCGGATTGCCTTGGATGAGGTTTTGGCAGGAAAGCCAGTTAGTCAGCCAGAAGCCGCCGCCATTGGTTGCTACCTTTAGATGCTCGAATTGTTGGCTTTCCTAGGACGAACCGAAAAGAATTGAACCTAAATTCGGGAATGCGCAAAAGAATGTAACTTCATGGATTTGGGAATGGCGAGGGCGAGGGCATTCGATTTTGCAGTTTATGGTCAAAGTTCTTGGCACAGAATTCATACAAAGCCTAAGGCCCCCATCCCTACCATTTCCCCTCCCAAAGAGCAGGGGGAAGGGACAAGATTTACGGCGTCTTCAACTTGTTAAACAGGTACCGCATGACGGTTGCCATCACGTGCGGGCGCGACGTGTCCTTCCCAATTGAGTGGTCGTCTCTCGGATAGACCATTATGTCTGGATGTCCGCCGCCTTCGATCATCTTTTGGATCAATCGGGCCGTATCCTGGAACAGTACGTTGTCATCCAACATTCCGTGAACCAGTAACAAGTTGTCCTTGAGGTTTCCGCCGTAAGTGATTGGCGAGGACTTTTCAAACCACTCCTTATCGTCTTTCACCAGACCGATGCGACGGCGGGTGTACCACTCGTTATAGCTCTTCCAGTCCGTAACGCTTGCCACCGCGACTCCGGCGTAAAACTCGCCGGGGTGGGTCAACATCGTCATACAAGTGAGGTAGCCACCGTAGCTCCAACCCCAAAGTCCAATTCGGTCGCCTCGGACGAACGGTTGTGAGGCAAGGAATTTCTTCGCTGCCACCGCTTCGTCGGCATCAACTAGACCCATCTTGCGATAGTAGCCGCTGTTGAAGTCGCCGTCATAGCCCCAGCTTGATCGGAAGTCAACGCACAGAACGACCATGTCGAGGTTCATCGCCGCGTAGTTCTCCATGAAGCCAGACCAGGCAGATTTGCCCGAATCGGCGTACATGTTGCTGAGAAACGCAGGATGCTTTTTGGACATATCTAGTCCTGGTCGGGTCATCATGAGTCCATGAATCGTCGCTCCGTCAGCGTTTTTAAAAGTGACCTTCTTGATGTCGGCCCATCTGATCTTCAAGAAGTCAGCACTTTGGCTCATGGTCATTCGCTTGATTGATGGCTCAACTGAATACAGCTCGCTATTGATGGTTCGGTCGTTTGCCATTGTGGCAATCTTGGTTCCATCTTCGCTGATGAGCGGAAGATCGGCCCAATTGAACGCCTTTGGTGACGAGTAGCCATCCTTCATGACCACGTGAGTTGTCTCGGTGCCGTTCGGCTCGAGAATCTTGATTTCGGTAGTTAGCGGGCTTCTCGCTGCCGTGACCATTACGATCCGGTCACTGTGCTTAGGACGGGTGAACCCGCCCACGTCGTAGAACTTGGAAAAGACTGGTTTTACATCGGAACCGTCCACGTTCATTGAAAAGATCGAGCGATTGATGAGGGTATCGCCTTTGATATCGGTGCCGAAGATGATTCGTTTGGAGTCTCGACTCCAAACGGCATCGCGCCAGTCGTTGATTGTGTTCCGCGGTGCCTTTTCCGTATAGACATCTTTCTTGGTGGCTTTTTCGGGATCGACCACGGAAATCGTGTACTCCATGAAATTGTCCTTAATCCAACCCACTTCAAAGTGCTTGCCGTCCGGTGACCATGATGAACTCTTGACCCAGCAATACCTTGGAATATCAGGAACGAACTTGATGATTCCGCCATCTCCTGGAACGATTCCAATCTGGAGGTCAACCGACATTTGGCCGTTCCACATTCGTTGGATCGGAACAACGGTGGCGCGGTCCTTGCTGAAGTCCATCATTTGATGGGAACCCATCTTCGAGCTATCGCTCCATTGAACCGCGAGCCATTTCCCATCGGGCGAGAACTCATAGCCTTCAATCGACGCTCCGGGCTTGGAAATGAACGTTAGTTGTTTGGTGTCTCCGGTTTTCCGGTCTCGACGAAAGATGTTGGTTCCATTGCTATAGCTGAACGATTTGCCGTCATCAGTGTATGTGATTCCGACAAAGCCGGCCGAGCCATCGAAAAGGGTTCGAAGGTCGCTTCCATCGGGCTTGACCAGCCAGACCCGACCTTTGTAGTTGAACATGAGCTCTTTGGCATCGGGAGACCATTGGGCTCCGGCAATGCCGCCGTCGTACAGGTCCGCTTCCTTCTTGTCCTGCTCAGAGCGAGAGTCGTCTTGACGTGGAAGATCTTTTATGCTGGCGGCGTCAACAATTTTCTTTGGTGCGCCATTGGGGAAATCGACAACATAGAGGTCGAGCTTTCTTTCTCCGGTTTTGTTCCACCCGAAAACGATCTTGGAGCCGTCTGGCGCCATGGATGGAGCGGCTGGTGATCGACCTTGGATGAGGGGATAAGAGTTTAGTCGCTCGATACTGAAGTCGGATGGCGGCAGGTTTTGGGCGAATGCAGCCGAAGTCAGGGCGAGGGCAATTAGCGCAAGAAGATTTCGAGTATTCATGAGAAGATTTATAAAAGCTCGGACTAGATTACCGCCGATGGGATGTCGGATGGTTCCCTTCTTCCCCGATTGACTAGACACTATTTTCATCAAGTCTTGGCTTCAAGAAATCAAGACGCACGGCCATCGCCGGAGTTAAGACCAAACCAAAGAACCCAGGATAAGTGATAAAGTCCGATGTAAACCGGAAATCCCCTCCAACGAAGGCCAAAAGAAGTACGAAATACTCCGTAACTGCGAAAACTACCGCGAAGAAAATGAGAATTCGGCGAGGGGTCACCCGTGAGAACTGTCGAAACTCCTTGCTAAAGATCACGATTCCGGCAATAAGCAGGCTCGCTCCAAGCGAAATCAGAGTCGGCAGCCACCCTACCTTTTGGACCGCGTATTGAGTCTGGTAGGTAACGAGAAATAGGATCGAGAGGGGGGCGTAGAGCCATAACTGAAACAAACGAAGCGGAATTCCGAATAGCGGTTTGTTCATGGCTTTAGTGGTATAGACGCTTTTCGGGCGGCTAATGTGCTGGTTTTGTACCCTTAGTTAGCGAACCACCCCTTGGGAAATTTCATTTCCTCTGGTTCGCAGGCTCACCGACTCCCCTGAGAGGGTAGCGTGGTTAACTTCTTCTTACAATAATTCTTTTGCTTTTGCAGCGACGTTCTCGGCGGTGAAACCGAATTCCTTGAACAATTCGTTTGCCGGGCCAGAAACTCCGAATTGGTCGATGCAGACCTGAGCATCGGAATACTTGTGCCATCCCATTGAGGCTCCAGCTTCGACGGCGACCGATGCGGTTCCTTTTGGCAACACGCTTTGCTTGTAGTCGCTGGATTGTTGTTCGAAGAGGAACCAGCTAGGCATCGAAACGACTCGAGTCGGGATGCCTTCTGCTTCGAGTTGTGTGGCTGCATCATTACAGACTTGGACTTCGGAACCGGTTCCAATCAGGATTACCTTCACGGTCGACGATGCTTCTCGCAGGACATAAGCTCCCTTCTCAAGTGGATGGGTAGCAACACTGCTTGGCGAGAGGACGGGAAGATTCTGGCGGGAAAGACAGAGGAGAGTTGGAGTCTTGGTGGACTCAAGAGCAACTTTATAAGCCGCGGCAGTTTCGTTTCCATCGCATGGACGAATCGTGTTGAGGTTTGGCATCGCTCTTAGAGCAGCGAGATGCTCGATCGGCTGGTGCGTTGGTCCATCTTCACCCAGACCAATTGAGTCATGGGTGAACACGAAGATCGACGGACATTCCATGAGGGCCGCCAAGCGAATGGATGGGCGGCAATAGTCGGTGAACTGTAGGAAGGAGGCGGCGATGGCTTTGAGTCCACCGTGTAGCGTGATTCCGTTGACTGCAGCAGCCATTGCGTGTTCGCGAACGCCATAACACATGTTCCGGTTTGCAAACGCTCCAGATTGGAACGATGGTTCGCCGTGAATGGTGGTCAGGTTCGACTCGGCAAGGTCTGCGCTTCCACCCATGAGACCCGGAAGGACTTTTGCAACTGCATTGAGGACGTCAAAGCCATTCTTTCGAGTTGCGAATGCTTCGGTAAACGAAGGTAAGGAGCTTGTCCATCCAGACGGAAGGTTTCCTTCGATGAGAGATTCTAGCTCGGCGGCTTCGGCGTGATGGGCGCTAGCATAGGTATTCCATCGGGTTTCCCAATCGGCGGTCAAAGACTTCCCTGCTTCTTGATTGCACATGAACGAAGCAGCTTCGGCGGGGATATAGAATGTTGGTTCGAGTGGAATTCCCAAATTTTGCTTCGTAAGGGTGACTTCGTCTGGACCAAGAGGCGAACCGTGAGACTTTGCTGAACCGGCCTTGTTGGGTGATCCGAAACCGATTGTCGTCTTGCACATGATGAGGCTAGGCTTGTTGGTTACGGTTTTTGCGGCATCAATCGCATCGGAGACTTGCTGAACATTCATTCCGTCTACTCGAACAACGTGCCAACCGAATGCCGTGAACCGTTGGAATACGTCTTCGGAAAAAGCCAAAGAGGTTGAGCCGTCGATGGAGATTCCGTTATCGTCGTAGAGGTAGATCATCTTGCCAAGTTGCAAGTGACCAGCCAATGAACCTGCCTCGCTGGACAGACCTTCCATCAGGTCGCCATCGGAAACTAGGGCGTAGGTGTAGTGGTTGATGATCTCGTGACCTGGTCGGTTGTATTTAGCCGCCAAGTGAGCTTCAGCGATGGCAAAACCGACTCCGTGGGCAAATCCTTGTCCGAGCGGACCGGTCGCCATTTCGACTCCGGGGGTCATCGTGTTCTCGGGGTGACCCGGGGTTTTGCTATGCGCTTGACGAAATTGTTTCAAATCTTCGAGAGAAACGTCGTATCCTGTAAGGTGTAGGAGAGAGTACAAAAGCATCGATCCGTGCCCTGCGCTCAGAATGAAGCGGTCGCGATCGAACCAATGGGGATTG
>JANPAV010000089.1:0-2444 GCA_031430115.1 Armatimonadota bacterium
TCTTCGCTCCATGAAAAGCGAGATTAAGATGGTTCTCACTGCCCCCGAAGTAATCGCGGTTGATCAGGACAAACGGGGGATTCAAGGTTACAAAGTCTTTTCTGACGGACGGATCGACATTTATAACAAACCACTTGCGGACGGAACTACGGCGGTCTTTATGCTCAATAAAGGCGATGCAAAAGCGAATATCTCGGTGTCTTGGAATCAGATTGGGCTGAAAGGGACTCAACCCGTCCGTGACCTATGGGAGCGAAAAGACCTTGGCAAATTCAAGGATAAGTTTACGGTTGAGCTCGTAAAACATGAGAGTCGTCTTGTTAAAATCGGGAGTCGAGGACGTCGTTTGCACGCGCCTAAGCCCGTATCAGCCGAGAAATACATGGTCACTGGAACAGGAACAACCTACTTGTCGGATCTGTATTACATTTGGAAGGCCGGTAACATCCCGGCGTACGACACTGCCTTTGGCGGCGATCCGATCGTCGTTGATGCTAAAGCTCTGAAGCGTGGACTAGGGGTGCAAGGTAAAAGCAGCGTTATGTTCAAGCTCGGTGGCAAAGCGTATCGCTTTAAAGGCTTTGCCTCGGTTGACAAACGAAGCAAAGCGGGCGGAAGTGCACGGTTCCGAGTTTATAGCGGAGATTTCTTTAGTAATAAGGTGTTGTGGGATAGTGGCAAACTTACCGCTGACTTCGCATCGAAAGAAATTGATATCGATGTGAAGAATGTTGATTGCTTGATGCTCGTTTTTGAGGGAGAACAAATGTTTGGGAATTGGGGAGAAGCTCGAGTAGAGAAGGACTAGGCACCAACTCGAACAAATGATGAAAGTCGGTGGATTTCGGCGATTAGGAGTTTGAGGAGTTCCTTTTTAGTGGCAATTCAAAACCTAGGATAGTGGTTGGAATCCCTCTCCCTCTGCCGCTTTTTGAACCTGAATAGCCAATGATCATTTTAGCCTTTCACCATTCTGCATTTAGTTGGAGTTAACACCTATCCGGTCAGGTGGAAGAGTGGTTGAATGCGCCTGATTGCTAATCGTGTAAGTTACAAGATTTCAAGGGTTCGAGCCCCTTACCTTCACCAAATCTTCGACTTCGCGAGGCGTCATTTTCAATTGTTTAGCTTTTGGGGCGAAAAGTTCATCCCGCCGAGTTTGTAGAATGGGTCGGGAAATCCCGACCCGCAGGGCGACGGTAATGAACGCCTGGCCCAATTTTCGGTGGAGCACCGTTGCCTCTACCAATTCATGTACCCAAGAGGAAGGATGGCACTTGCCCTTCCTTCCTTCTGGTCAATGCACAGGCAAACCTGACTCCTTTCGGAGGCGCATATGGATGCGACGTAAGTTGTCCTATTCCACTATCAACTAATTGCCGATACCGGAATCGAACGCCCGTTGAATAATCTCGTCGGCATCCGCCATAAGAAGGTAGCGTTGCGCTTGTAGAGCCCGGGCGTGGAGGGTCACGTCTGCCACGTAATTGGCGTGGCTCGAGAAGGTTCCCGTGAGGTCTACATATCCGCCACCTATCGCGCGAAAATAGCCTAGGAACGTACCGTCGTCGTAAGTAGGGGCAAGGGGGAGGTATTTATTCTGGCCAACCGCCACCTCTGGCAGCCGGTATGCGTTGGTGTTTATTGGTTGCCCTCCGACAAATCGAACCAAAGCATTTCCTTTTGCATCGCGGACGACCGACGCATCATTTTGAGCACCAAGCCAGATACTTGGCGGTGGCGTGATTCCGTCGCACCAATTTTTTCCGGCGACGAAGAGAGCCCGAATGAACGGCGACCAGTCTGCAGGGTTCGCCAATCCTGGGTCTTGGAGACCAAATTCAGCGACGTCTATGTTCCGAATGTGCGAAGTACCCGCGAATTGGTAGACGCGGTAGTTCGGTTCTTCATGCCTGGTTTTGTGGCCTCCAAAGGCTATAGACTCGGTCTCCGTTTGGAAATCAATTTCTAGCCCTGCTCCATCGATCGGTGCCTTTTCCGCATTTGAAAATCCGACATTGTTTCCAATAGGGTGGCTATATCCGTTGCCAGTTCCCCCAACAAGAGAGAAGTCGAATAGTCCCTTCCCCATTTGCAACCGCAAGAGCCCGCGGAGTCGATAACCGGCCGCAGAATAACCGAACGCGCCAGTGCGATTGATGGTGCCGAGTACTTGATTTGCAACTGGATCAGCCTTAAGTGCTTTCACGTAGTCCACGACGATATCGTACTCGTCGCCCGCCGAGGTGATGAACTCTGTGGAAGTGTTCAGCAAGCCATCCGACCAAGGCCGGTAGGTATTACTGATTGGTGACAGATTTCCTATTCCCGCCGGATCGCATCGGACCGTCGCATATGAGGTTCCCGTCCCGAACAGAAAATCGTCGCTCATGGCATACCGGGCGTCGGGCTGCTCTTGCCCGACCGCCGTGCCGATCGTGCTC
>JANPAV010000090.1:0-1899 GCA_031430115.1 Armatimonadota bacterium
CCTCATCTCCTATCCAATACTCACTATCGCGCTTGGAATTCCGGGACGAATTGCCAACGCCACCAATGCAGTTGGGCTTTTTCCGGGTTCGCTTGCGAGCGGTTTTGGGTTCAAGGATCACCTTGAGAAAACGGGAATCTACTTCAAAAAGCTTCTGCTTCCAACAATCTTGGGTTCAATATTAGGGGCGTGGTTGCTGCTCAATACCAGCGAAGTTGCCTTCAAAATCATCATCCCTTTCTTGATTTTATTGGCTTCGATTTTGCTGTGGTTCCAGCCTAAAGTTAAAGCAATGTTGGCGAACCACGAGAAGCAATTAGTTGGTCCTATCGCCGGCATTTTTCTACAGTTTCTGGTGGCGACCTACGGTGGCTACTTCGGGGCCGGAATGGGAATTATGATGCTCGCCTCCTTTGCGTTGTATATGGAAGGCTCGACCCATGAGCTGAATGCCGTCAAAAGCTTGCTTGGTACCATTATCAACTTTGTCGCATCGATTGTCTTTGTCATCAAGCACATGGTCCTATTCGACGTTGCCTTGGTTTTGGTTCTCGGAAGCATTGTTGGCGGATACTTGTCTGCGCGAATGTCCGTGAAAGTCGATCCCAACAAACTTCGGATCGCCATCGCCATCTATGGCTTCATCATGACGGCATACTTTTTTTATAAGATCTACGCCTAAATGGATATCATCCATGATTCTTTGGGAGCCTTTCGGGCCAGTCGCAAGGGTGGCAAACGGATGGGTCAAAGCACTCCAGGCTTTTCAGGGTATTGGACCTCTATGATCGGATTCGAACGGGAGTTCAGGAGCCAAGTCGTATACACGGCGCTCTTAGTGATTCGAACATTGGGCTTCCGTTCGACTCTACCCGCCCATTTCCTTGCCTCGCTTTCTTCTAAAACCCATGTCCCAGGCTTGCCTGGCAAAGCCCGAACCCCTACCCTGGCCCTATTGTTAATGAATGCCGTATAGAACTTTCCGTTTCTGAACGCGAACAAATACGACTGAGTGCTGCCTAGATGAAAGGAGATGAAAAATTGCTTGTAGCCTTGTCTAAATCTGTCTTCAAGAATCAACGCCCTAGGATTGTCCGAAGTTTCCCCAAGATCGACAAACTTTTCGTCGACGATGGATCCATTCGTATCTTGAGCATAAAAGTGCGCCTTGTAATACAGAAATCGAAATGGGGCTGAGTATTCAATATCGATTTCTAAATCCAAAGTAAGCCTCAGCCCATTGGAGATTCCCAAGTCGAAGTGTTTAGACTTATGTTCGAGTGCAAAAATCACCGTTAGAAGCGCCGCAATCACAATAATCATCTTACGGCCTGATTCCGAGATTTTTGGTGAGAAGTCGAGAAATATTTTGCTTAGCCATTCAGGATCGAGGGAACCAACCCAGGACCACCATAAATCCAACCGGTGTACAGTTGCACCAGTTCAGCACCGAGTCGACGTTTTGTGTCGTAATCATCTCGATCAAAGACTCCGCCAACTCCCATCAGAATCATTTCACGTGGCTTGTTTTTGGCAAGGAACTCAAGCGAGTCGTTGGACAACTGGAAAACGGGTCGTCCAGATAGTCCGCCAGCTTGCTCCTTCAATTTTGCGTTCTTGGTCTTGAGGCCTTCACGAGAAATCGTTGTGTTGGTTGCGATTATTCCAGTCAGCTTCATTTCAACCGCTACATTGAGAATTTCTTCTAAAGCATCGTTAGTGAGATCTGGCGCGACTTTAACAAACATGGGCTTTGTAGCGTTTACCGTTCGTAGAGCATCAAAAATGCGGAGAAGTGGTTCTCGGTCTTGCAGGCTACGCAAACCTGGCGTGTTGGGGCTAGAGACGTTAACAACGAAGTAATCTCCGTGGAGCTGAAGAACCTCAAAGCTCTGCCGG
>JANPAV010000091.1:0-6523 GCA_031430115.1 Armatimonadota bacterium
CCCAGCCTGGGTGACGAATGGCTATTTCATACGATCTCGAGCGCCCTTCCTTCACTACCAAACTCACTGATCCATCACTTGGGAAGGCGGTATTCATTTCGAGCTTTTGTCCCTGATAGGTCACTTCACTTGGGATGAATAAGTTTATGTACATGCGCGATGGACCTTGGAAGAAGTAGATGCTATCGGCGTGCTTGGTGTGGTTCTCCATTCCCGAGCCATGGCAGCAGGTGAAGTCATTAAATGGGCTGCTATAGGTCCGTTGAGAGCCCGGCCCCAGCGGCATAAAGTACGTAACTCCGCCACTTTTTGGATCTTGCGAGGCAAGGATATGGTTCAAATGCGCTCGCTCGTAATAGTCGGCGTACTCGGCTTTGGGCTCCCACTCAAACAGGTGCCGCGTGAGCTTGAGCATGTTGTAGGTGTTACAGGTTTCGCAGGTGTTGCTCGACAGTCGATCGCTTAGTTCCCCGGGCTTTCCTAGATATTCGTGGTTGCTGTTGCCACCAATTGCGTAAGTGTGGTGGTTCACCACAGTCTCCCAGAAGAACTTGGCTGCCTTGGCATATTGATCATTTGGAGCTAGTTCTGAGATCCTTGCCAGGCCAATCAACTTTGGAATTTGAGTGTTGGAATGCTTGCCGGACAGGTTGTCTTCACCCTTGGTGAGCGGGTCCAAGACGCGGTGATCGTAAAACTTTTTGGCCAGGTCTAAGTAAGGTGCTTTTCTCGTAGTTGCATAGAGTTCAGCAAGGGCATCGTTCATTCCCCCATATTCACAGCCCAGCATTTTCTCCCATTGCTCGGGAGTCAGATCCTTGGTTTCTTCGATCATCCAGTTCGCAAATCGCTGTGCGACCTCGAGGGCAGGATAGCTATCGGTGAACTTAAACGCGTCGAGTAGACCTGCCAGAACTTTGTGATGGGTGTACCAGGGTGACCACAAGCCATTCAGGTCGAAACCGTGGCTTCGGATGTCTCCCTTTTTCACTTCTGCCCACACTCGATCTCCATCCGGCATTGCGGCAATATATCCATCGGGTCGATTTTTTTGGCATGCGGTCAGTTCGGAGACGATGTAGTCCAGCTTTGCCTTCAATATTGGGTTACGACTGCTGGCATATTCTTGTGCGCAGGCCGTGAGGAAGTGACCAAGTGAGTGGCCGGCTAAACCTGAGTTTTCCCATCCGCCGTAGATTTTGCCCTTTGGCTCTAGTCCGGAATTTTTTCGGAAGCTGTTAAGCAGTCGGTCTGGATCTACGGTCTCTAGATACTTGACGCTTATTCGATTAGCATCCAAAAAGGGTCCGGGGAGAAGGCGGACATCTGACAAGCGAAATGCTTCGGCTTTCATCTTGGTTTGCGCGAATCCGAACGAGACAAAGCCACTAGCCATGGCAACGCAAATAAGCCTTGTGAAGTTACGAATCATGGCAACATTATGGGCACGGGACCCAAAGGCAACGGAGTTTAGCTCCGTGAAAATTGGAAACTTTTGACGATTGATGGGCGGTGCCCTTTGAAGTCCGAGGTTTTAACCGAGTATTATGTATAGGACTTTGGAGAGATGGCGGAGTGGTCGATCGCGCTTGTCTTGAAAACAAGAAGCCTGAAAGGGCTCAGGAGTTCGAATCTCCTTCTCTCCTCCACAGTTTCTTCCTGCTCTAGGCCAATCAAGTGAATTTAAGCCCATTGTCTGACTGAATAGACAATTTCTCAAAGCAAAGTTAACTGCAAGTCCCGAATGAATCAGTTCGCTTGCATTGAACACTTCCTTTTCGGAAAAATATCACATTTCGCCTTCTAGCACATTTTCCAAGTTCAAGACATAGCGTGCGATATCCAAATATTTGCCAGCAAAATTACTAGAAATTTTTGTACTCACGCAGTATTTACTTGCAATACTTGCAACTCTGGCTTAGAATACTTTCGGCGGTGGAACACCATTGCTTTTTCGGGTGGATTTTTATGAACTTAACTAAATCTTCTATTATCATCGGGTTCGGCCTAACGGCAGCGGTTTCTTTTGGTCAAGTGATCGATCAAAATGCGCCAACGAACAACGCATACATGGCAGCCTTTAGCCAGGGCGACTTGGCTCAATCATTCATGCAAGCTAGCAACAGTATTGTTGGTGCAGGAATTTTCTTACAAGCCGGAGTCGGTTCGACCGACACGGTTACGATCTCGTTGTATGACGCATTGCCAAATGCGGGCGGAACCTTGTTGCGTTCAGCATCAGCCTCTGGGACGGAAAATTCTTGGGTAGACGTGTTCTGGGCCGACTTTGCCATTACGCCAGAAACAACTTACTACTTGGTCTTTACCGGGAATACAACTCTGGGAATATCTGGTGACACCAACAACGGATACAGCCGTGGTCAAACCTATGCCAATTCAGGATTTGGCGGCTTTCCAAGTTTCGACTACACCTTTAGAACATATGCGTCATCGGTTCCAGAACCAATGAGCATGGCAGTTCTCGGACTTGGTCTCGTTGGCCTTGTTGCTCGACGACGAAAGAAATAGTCTCAACGACTAAATTACGATTGGAACCCATTTGACGGTAATCAGATGGGTTCTTTTCTTTATTTCGCTACCTAAGTTCATAAGATTGCTCTTCGCGAAAATCTTAGGGCTTTGGCTTTGGATCATTTTTCTGACTCAAGAATTTTTCAATCGAGTCAAACCCATTTTTCTTGGCAATGCCCGTAAGCTTGTCCTCATATTCTTTGCTAATGCGGTCACTGGTTTGAATCATCGAGTCAATCCTGTTCGCAATATCTCGTTTGCCAGCATTAAATGCTTTATATCCTTCGATCAGCTTTCCTTCTGTCTCCTGCTCTTGTTTTTTCCAAGCCAGAAATGTTGCATGAGCTTCTTCGTATTTCATCGGTATATCAAGGGCTTGCAAATCGGCTAGATATTGGTCTTTTTCGGCGTGAATTTTGCTGAGGGTGTTGAGCAATTCTGTCGCTGTTTCCGGAGTCTTTACCGGCTGCTTGGTTGCCTTTTCGTTGGCCACTTGACCTTCCTTTTCGATGGCTTCATATCGGCTAGATAGCTCAGTCATCTTCTGGTGATATTCTTGCTCGACAGTTAAGTCGCTTCCAGACCGTTTCGAGTTCCAAGCGAATTTGAAGCCCGCAACAATGAGGACGATTGCAACGGTTCGGTAGACTATTCGCTTGATCATTACGTTAACTTATACACTAATCTTCGCGTCCAGATTCCTTGTATCAAGCCAATGAAGGCAGAATTCACTTCTAAACTGAATCTCAATTGAGATATATTTACAGCACCCATGGCTGACATCCCAAGCTTAAATGCTCTAGCAGAGGCAAAGAACTTGCCGGCTTGGGGTTCCCGCAAATCGGGTGCACCGGCAGGCTATTTCCGCTTACCAATGACCGATGAGGCGACCAAGTTTTTTCAAGAGAATGGTTTTTTGGTGATTGAAGATGCGTTTTCTGCGGCATCAATTGAAGGTTTGCGTAGGGAGGCGACCCACATTTGTCGGGGCGAGATGGGAGAGTTAAAAGGGAGTCCAACATTTAGTGGTGATGAAACGGATGAGGAAATTCTCCGCCAAATTTTGTGCATCCACTTCCCTCATAAAATTAGCCCGCTGATGTTTGAAACTCTGAAATCGGAGCCATTTGTTGAGGTACTCACAAAAATAATAGGGGCAAACGTCAAGTGCATGCAATCCATGCTGTTTATTAAGGCTGCGGGAAAGCCTGGACAAGCTTGGCATCAAGACGAGGTTTACATTCCAACTCGAGATCGATCGCTAACTGGAGGCTGGATTGCCATGGATGATGCGACGGTTGAAAACGGATGTCTTTGGGTGATTCCGGGTTCACATAAGACCGGCACCATGTACTTTCAGGAGTGGCACGGCGACCCTCGATTCGATTGTGCACTCGAAGCTCAAAGGTTTCCATATTCGAACGACGATGCGGTTCCTGTGGAAGTGAAAGCAGGGTCGATTGTATTTTTCAATGGATACTTATTGCACCGCTCGCTGCCTAATTACGCTGAATCTGGTTTCCGTCGGAGTTTGGTCAACCATTATATGAGTGCAGAATCACTTTTGCCATGGATTAATCCGGCTGGACCGTTCTCGGTTGCTACATTAGACCACCGAGATATCACGATGATCGCCGGCGAAGACCCATATGCCTTTCAGGGCTATACGAACGTCCACGGCGTCCATGTTCGCCCCGATGGTAAGGGTGGGTGTGGGAGTAATGAATATAACAAAGCTAACTAGCTGTCAGCTTTTAGGGCAAGGGTAAGGGCAAGGGCAAGGGCGATCGCAAGGGAAGACTGAATTTACTTTCTAAGAGATTTTGCGAGGCCGTACAATATTTTTGCCACTTCCTCGCCCTGCTCAACT
Organism: Armatimonadota bacterium; assembly: GCA_031430115.1. Classification (GTDB taxonomy): domain Bacteria; phylum Armatimonadota; class Fimbriimonadia; order Fimbriimonadales; family Fimbriimonadaceae; genus Fimbriimonas. Next base: position 4,403 of record JANPAV010000091.1, read on the forward strand.
AGGTGAGCCGTCGCCCCGTAACCCACTCTTTCACATATTTCCAGTTGGGTCTGGAGTTCTCTGGTCGATCCAAGTGCAATATCGACGAATCTCGCATAGTCCAACTTCGTCGATCTACCGTAACCCTCAGCGATATTTGATGGAATTGAAATTGCAGATCTATACATTTGCTGAAAGAGGATGTACTTTTGATAGTTGGGCAAGGACTCAGTAAATTTGTGAACTTCAATTACCAGCAGCATGGACTTTTCCCAGCCGATATTCTCACGGTAACCCATATGATGGATATTTACCCTTTCTTCTTGAAATTGTCATAGGAAACTAGCTAGATATCTGAACACAAACCAGTCGGAATCAAGGAATTCCAGGTGGTTTTTTACCCTCTTCCCTCGCGATTGCCCTCGCCCTCGCCCTATGCGAAAGGTAATCTAAACCAACCAATGATCGATCGATATACTACGCCTGCCATGAACCATATTTGGTCCCGACAAGACAAATATGAACTGTGGAAGGAAGTCGAGATTGCGATTTGCATGGGATGGCAAGAGGCAGGCGTCATACCTACCGAAGATCTCGAATTGATCTGCTCAAAGGCAAAATTCACGCTTGAACGATGTGACGAACTTGAGCTAGAAACTCGCCACGACCTAGTCGCATTTGTACGCTGCTTGGAGGAAAACGTAGGACCTGCCGGTCGATGGATCCACTATGGCGTGACCAGTTATGATGTCATCGACACTGCACTTGCAATGATGCTTAGAGATTCGTGTGATGTCCTTATATCGTCGGCATCTGAGTTGAGAAAGGTCATCAATGACCTTGCCGAAAAGCATATCGACACTCCGGAAATTGGTCGAACCCATGGCATCCACGCCGAACCAATTACCTTTGGCTTTAAGGTTTCAAACTGGCTTGCTGAGCTCGATCGAAACATCGTTCGATTGAGGACATGTCGAGCCGAGCTAAGGTACGGAAAGATCAGTGGCGCAGTGGGCATTCATGCCGTAGTAGACCCACCGATGGAGAAGTCGGTACTGGCTAAACTCGACCTAGAGCCGGAGCCAGCTTCGACTCAAATTATCAATCGAGACAAGCACGCAAACTTCCTGAATACCCTCGCTTTGATGGGTGCTGGTTTGGAGCGAATTGCGACTGAGCTTCGAAATCTTCAACGAACTGAGATCCTCGAAGTTCAAGAGGCGTTTGCCGCTGGTCAAACCGGATCAAGCGCGATGCCTCATAAGCGCAACCCATGGAACAGCGAAACGGTTTGCGGTCTGGCACGACTCCTTCGTGGCAATGCCCATGCGATGCTGGAGAGCGTCGCAACTTGGCATGAGCGAGACCTAACCAACTCATCGCTGGAGCGGATCATTTTCCCCGATTCATGTCACCTTGCCGACTTTATGCTTAACCGCATGACAAGAATTCTCAGTGGATTGGTCGTCTTCCCCGAGACGATGAACGCCAATCTCCGCAAGATGGGTGATCTTGTCTTTAGCGAGCATCTGATGGTCGCGCTAGTTGGGAAAGGTCTCAGCCGGGCAGCAGCATATAAGGTTGCGCAAAGAAATGCGGCAAAGGCTTGGGAGGGTCATGACTTTAAAACTTCAGTTGCTGAAGATGAAGATGTTAAGGCGAACCTTTCAGCGGACGAGGTTGAGCATATTTTCTCGCTGAAGCACCATTTACGAAACGCACATTTTACGCTTGATGCAGTGCGGAAAGCAGAAGTCCACTAGCTGAAAAGCGAAGCCTCCTTTCTTCTTCCCTGACCTCGTGTCTAAGAGGGAAGAAGAAAGAATTACTAGTACCTATTCTTTCTTCCTCCTTCACCTCATGCCTAAGAGAGAAGAAGACAAGAAGTGAGACTTCCCTTATCCTCTTCTATCTTCCTCTCGCCAGTCATTCCCTAAGAGAGAAGAACATCTTGTATGTCAAAAACTTACCCAGAGAATGAGGATTACCAGTTGCTATCGGCTCGAACGCAGAACTGAATTTTCCATTGACTTGACCCGGAGGGTCACATAAGGTAGCCAGGGTATCCGCTCCGGCGGATCCCTGGATAGCTCCCTCCAACTCCTCGACCCGGAGGGTCGCATAGGCGTCTAGTCCAGCATC
>JANPAV010000092.1:0-6725 GCA_031430115.1 Armatimonadota bacterium
CTGACGGGGACAATAAGACCGACTTCTGGACGATTCAAAGCATAACTTTGCCCACCGGCAAAGGCGGAACTGTCATCGCAAGGGTTCCGCCAAAAGGCTGAATTCCTGATCCTCAATCACTTGTAACGGATTTGTAACGCCTGGACCGTTGCGCTGTAACGGCATGTCTGGAAACTAGTAAGGGTATTGAAAGGGAAGCAACAAATTTTTGAAGTTGCTTTCCATAAAAAATCACTCTATTGAATCAAGCTATGTCGAATCTAAACTTAACGAAAGAAGAAATCAACCGCCTCCGGCTGTCCTTCTTTAAACTCATCCCCGTTAGCGAAGACCTTTCGAAGGAGTTTTACTCGGGCTTGTTTGAAAAGTATCCCGAGGTCCGACCGCATTTTAAGCCGGACATGCAATCGCAACAAGACAAGTTGGTCGATACGCTGGCGACTCTGTTAGATACTCTTGACCGGACAGATGATGCCATTCACATTCTTACATCGCTCGGCAATCGGCACATTAGCTATGGAGCAACTCCAGAAATTTACGACTATGTCGAAGTAGCTTTCCTCGAACTGGTTGCCCAATATGCAAATCAGGAAGACCAAGGAGACTTGTTAGATTTGTGGTCAAAAATGATGCGTTTCGTTTCTACTACGATGCTTCAGGGTGCCCAATGCTAGGTTGCAACATGCTAAAATCTCAGCGTGAGACCAACCTGGAGACTATCTTTGTTTGGGACAGTCGGTCTTCACTCAGATCAGGAAAGCTACACTGCATTTGAAACCAAGCGAGCGGCAAAGCTCTTAGTTCTTCTTGGCTTATCTCGAACGGGAAAGATGCGTCGAGACGACGTTGCTGACCTACTTTGGCCCGAGGACTTTATTGACTCAACTCGCCTTCGGTTGCGTCAGGAATTGAGCCGTTTGCGAAGAGGACTCGGTGGGAACGATGACCTGATTGAAACGACAATTGATTTCATTTCTTTAGATAGGTCTTTGGTAGAAAACGATCTCGAACGCTTGTCAGGACCAAGATCTTTATCTACAGAAGAACTGATTGGCTTATTGACCGAACCATTTTTGCCTGGATGGGATGATGCGTGGGTCACGGCTAAGCGTGACGAAGTCGATCAATTACGAATTCGAGCCGCGATAGGCATAGCATCAGAACTGATCGACAGCGATGAACCCGACAAAGCTTTGCAAGTATTGCAAGCTTGTACGCCTATTTCACCTTTGAATGAAGAAATAAGGGACTTAACGATGAAAGCCCACAATGCACGGGGCAGTTTGTCTGATGCGTTGGGAGAATATCGTCGACACAAAAAGGCGGAATCACCGCCAGAATCTGAGACACAGTCCATTCAAAGTTCGACAGAACTTCCCACTTTCGATGCTTTTGAACTGCCCCAACCTCCTCATCCTATCGACCAGTTCTTTGGTCGAAAGGAGGTTTCCCAAGAGATTAAAAAGTTCGTTCAAAATCACTCTGACCAGAGACTTGTCAGCCTGATTGGCACTGGAGGAATTGGGAAAACGAGGCTAGCAATAGAAGCGATGAGGGGTGTCGAAAGGAAGGCTGGATTTGTTAGTTTCGTTGAGTGCCAGACGGATAGTTCACCCGAATTTCACCTTCTTCAAGCACTTGTACCAGGTAAAAACGTCCCCGATCCAATTACTTTGATCAAGCGACTACTTCAAGGCAAGACGTGTGTCCTTGTGCTTGACAATCTCGAGCACCTTCACGATCCTGGAAAGTTTGTTTCATCTCTTTTGTCCGCAGTTTCGGACTTGCGATTGATCGTGACTTCCCGCAAGCCAATGAAGGTAGCAGGCGAACATGTCATCAAGATCCCTCCCCTTGAGAGGGGCCAAGAAGCAGCCCCGATGTTAACGGAATTGACTGGATCAAAGCGCCCTGATAGTCGCCGATCTGCCCTCTACGAGGAAATTGCTGAACTATGTGGTGGCATCCCGCTCACCTTGCGATTGGCAGCGGCAAGATTGAGGCTTCTTGAACCCGAAGAACTCGTCGAAGAACTGAAACAATCAACGACTTTGTTGCGGGCGGCACTTCCAGACCTGGAAGAGCGGCACCGTGATTTGAATCGAATGCTAAGACTCGCCGTTTCGTCCCTCTCCGCCGAAGACGCCACAACCATTCTCAATATTTCTTATTTTCCGGCTGGTGTTACCCGCGCTATCGTTCGCCGAATGGTAGGGACGCAAGTGGATGAAGTACTTGAGAGACTTCTCGACTCTGCATTAATTTGGCTCGATGATGACGTTAGTCCACTCAGATTTCGAATACTGGAACCTATTCGACAATTTCTCGAAGAAGAATCAAGCGAAGACCAGCGGCTTAAGGCAAGACAAAATTTTGTCGATCAAGTGGTAGAAATTTCTAAGCAACTACTCCCATGCTGGAATGTAGCAAGCGACACTCAAGACGCCGTTTATCTCAAAGACCGTGAGAATCATCGACGAGCCCTAAGACTAGCCTTTGACATTGATCTTGAAAAAGCTGTTTGCCTATTTCAAAAGACATGGACCTATGAGTTGCCAATGGGGCAAATCTCGGAAATCGACGAAATTGCTGATCGCCTTGAAACTACTCAAGAAAAGTATGACAGCGCAATGGGGCATATCTTTATTTGTCGTGCGTGGTGCCGATCAAGTGAGGGGAAGCTCGATGAAGCGGCGATATTGGCAAGAAAATCGAAGGAGCATTTTGACAGAGTGCAGGATGTTGCCGACTCGTGTCACGCTCTTGCAACGGCCTATGAGCACGAACGATATAAGTTAACTTGGGAAGAAGTTAAGCGTAATTACGCGGAGGTTATCGCCCTCGCGGCCGTCCACGCTCCAAGCTTTTTGCCCGTCTTAAAAGTTTGGCGAGGATCCATATCTAGTATTCGAAGAGAATGGGAAAGTGCCGCCGAAGACCTTGAGTCAGGTTATCAAATCAGTAAAGAACTTGGTTCCTTCGGAACTCAAGTTTACGCGGGGGTGGCACTTTTGACTATAGATTTCGAAACCCAGCGACGTGACAAAATGCATGAGCGCATTCTTGAAATGCGCCAAATATTTGAATCGTTTGAAAATCGACATTGTCAATCAGTGTTTCTGAGAGCAGAAGCCCGAGTTGCACTGCTCGAAGGAGAAATTATTCAAGCTGAGGAATTCGCCCGAAAGGGGCTCCTCATAAACTCCTATACAGGCAACATTCTTCATGCCATGGAAATAAAGGTTTCTTTAGCCAGGTCACTGATTGCTCAGGATCGGCTAATTGAAGCCGAGACGTTCATTCAAGAAATGGCATTGGCTGTTTCTCAACAGATGTTCCGAATTGCGGTTTTGGCGGTGGCATGCAAAGCCGAAATTCGTTGGAAGCAAGACCATTTCGACAAAGCCAGGGACTTACTGGCAGATGCTTTGGCATTTCGAGACGGCAACAAAGTTGATATCCATATCATGGAATCCGTCTACTTGGATGAGCTCATCAAAAAAATGGACCTCCCTTCGTGGGAAAGGTCCATCTCAGCCGATCAGCTATCAGCGATCCTCAGCCAATAGTTAAGGATTGACGGGAGTTAGGATGAATCCGACTTCCTTTCCGTTGAGCTGACCGGTTCCGGCGATTCGTCCGGATTTGTCTACACCATGTGCAATGGTTGCGGTGAAGCCTGGAGTGGAAGGGATTCGCGAGTTTAGATCGACTGTACCGTCAGTTTGAGTCCATCCGAAGGCTCGATATTGACCATTCCCCAAATTTCCCATGTAACCAACCGAAATGTTCCCGGCATTCAGTCCGTAAACAGCGCAATAGTCATTTCCGAAGTTTGGAAGGATGTGAAGTTGACCGTTCACCTTGGCGAATGCCAGGTAATTGCTTCCCTCCTTTTTACTTCCCGCGACCGTGCCAAGGTCATTGATTGCGTAAATCGCGTTAATGTCGTCCCCTTCAAGAATTTTTGTGCCTACAGTTGATCCAGGGGCAAACATATAAAACCCGTTTGTACCACCACCATTTGCCCAGCCTGCTACTGTTCCATTCGGACTTGTTCGGGATAGTCCGACACTTGTGGCGCCCGCAACAGTAAGAGGGGTAAGTACACCTGCATTCTTCTTAAAGGCTGACGTATTGTTGTTTGAATCGTCAAATGAGTAGTAACCGTTACCATTGGTGTCCCTACCAGCACCCCAGCCACTGACAGATCCTCCCGGCATGCTTACATCATGAAAAGTTCCTCCTGCGGTTGAAAATGGAACATCCTCAGAACCATTGTCATATTCACCTTCAATTGATCCATCATCAGCTACTGCACTAATCGAGCAGTCTTTATCGGTTGGAGTTTTGTCCGTTCGCACGCCATTTTTGTAGGTGAAACAAACCTCGACATTGCCAATTGAGTATTCTCCGGCAGCTGTTCCGTTTGGACTAACATGGCGAAGCTCTAGACCGCTTCCCGATGGACCTTCAACGATCTCAAGGGTGTAAGTTGTGGCGAGTTTTGTAGCTGCCAAGCTAGTGTCCACTCCTGACCCACCGCAGCCGGTGAGTGCCATGGCAACTGCTGCAGCGAGGAATGACGATTTGACCAATGAGTTTGTGAATCTTGCGTTCATGAAGTTCAGTTTCATGGTCAAACGTTACAGATCAAATAGCCAAGCGTTACAAGTGCGTTACAAATTCGTTAGGAGGCCTTTCATGCTAGAATCTGGACTTGGAACGAACTTCTAAAGGATTTCCGGATTGGCTGCCATATGTTTTGCCGATGGCACTATTCCTCGGTATGACGTACGCCGAAGGGCAATCGCCCGCCAATTACGTTACCATTTACTTTGCCAAGATAGTTGTTGTGCTTGCAGCTCTCATTTGGGCAAGGTCAACGTGGAAGGACATCAAGTTCGATGCTAAACAGATTCCCCTGGCGGTCATTGCTGGATTGGTTCTTTTTGTCGTTTGGGTCGGAATCGAGAAATACCTCAAGTATCCACACATCGGCGACCGAACGGCTTACAACCCGTTTGAGAAGATTCCTGATGATGGCTTGCGGACCGCATTCATTGCGGTTCGATTCTTTGGTCTTGCCCTGTTGGTACCTTTTATGGAAGAGCTGTTTTGGCGATCATTTGGATTGCGATACGCTTCCCAAACGGATTTCAAGTCCTTGAATATTGGCTCGTTCACGATGACTGGTGCCACGATTTGCTGCGCAGTTTTTGCTTTTTCCCATCCCGAATGGCTTCCTGCACTTGTTTTTGCCGCCGCGATGACGGCAATGGTTTGGAAAACCAAAAGCGTCTTTGCTTGCTTTGTTGCTCATGCGGTTACAAACTTAGCTCTCGGGATCTATGTCGTCACTCAAGGTGCTTGGTCTCTCTGGTAGCAAAGAAAGTCGAACAAAACTGCAGTCGTTAATCTTGATTTAATATCACCACAGGAAAATGTGCCATTGAAAGCACGTCCTTTGTGGTTAATCCTCCTATTGTTAGCGGTCGGTTACTCAGGCTTCTATTTGTGCCGGTCAAGTTTTAGCGTAGCCAAGCCTCTCCTATTAGAGGCATTTCCTAGCCTCGATAAGGCAAAGCTTGGATTCATTGCGTCAGTTGGCACTTTCCTATATGCGTTGGGAAAACTCTTTCATGGTCCTCTTGCCGACAAAGTCGGAGGAAAGCCGCTGTTTCTTTACGGAATGCTTGGAGCAATCCTGTTTTCGATGATGTTTGGACTCGGTGGTCCCCCGTTTTTTCTTCTGGCCTGGGCTGGAAACAGATTTGTCCAAAGCGCCGGATGGCCAGGAATGGTCCGAATTGTCAGTCAATGGACGCCGCGACAAATTTATGGTCGTACAATGGCGTTTGTTAGCTTGAGTTACTTGTTCGGCGACTTCGTAAGTCGCCTAATCTTGGGATATTGGGTCAATCAAAAGGTCGGATGGTCTGGACTTTTCACATACTCGGCAATTGGATTGGTTTTCATCTCGCTTCCGATTGCGCTCCTCCTACGCGAGAAGCCAATGACACCTGTCGTTCACGATGCAACAAAATTTACGCCCTCAACCGGACGCTTATCACTATTCATGCGACCCGATTTCTGGATGGTTTGCATGCTGTCTTTCTGCGTAACCCTGCTACGGGAGACTTTTAACGAGTGGACTCCAACCTATTTGACCGAATTTGCAAAGCTATCGAAGGGCGATGCTGGTCAGGCAAGTAGTATCTTTCCACTATTTGGTGGAGTCAGCGTACTTCTTATGGGTTACCTAGGCGACAAGTTTGCGAAAGCTGATTCACCTTTGCAGCGCTTAAAGCTTATTCCCGTAGGACTCTTGGTTAGTGGGGTCTTACTGGCGATTCTTGCTTTTGTCCCCGGTTTATCTTCAATCTCCGTTGTCATCCTTGTCGGCGCCATCGCGTTTGCCCTTATTGGTCCCTATTCACTTCTTGCCGGAGCTACCTCGCTGGACTTTGGAGGAGACCAAAGTGCTGCTACCGCATCTGGTTGGATCGATGGGGTGGGCTATTTTGGTGGAATTATCAGTGGTATGGGTATCGGGGAGATTGCCCAACACTGGGGGTGGGCAGCGGCAATGGGAAGCCTTGCGGGTCTATCCATTTTTGCTTCATTGGCATTAGCTTTTGCCCTAAATGTCCAATCGAAGAAGGTCGCCAATCTCTGAAAGAATTGCGTCCGGACCAAACCGTTCCAGTTCATCAGCTGTGTGA
>JANPAV010000093.1:0-48606 GCA_031430115.1 Armatimonadota bacterium
AGAAAACGCCAAATGACCCGGTCAAAACGCTATTTTCATCGACAATGTGGTGGACAAATAGCCTTCGTTGAGGTTCAACGAGCGACAATAGAAAGTGACAAGACGTAGATTCAGGTACATCAATGTGGATTGCCAATGTAGAAAGAACTCGAACTCTCGAGCAAAAGTCAGAGTGTGAGTTCGGAATATGCTCGTCTGTTCTCATGGAGAGAGCAGGATTGGCGGTCTTTGATGCCCTTAGAGAGCTTGTCCCTGCCGGAGGAAGAGTGCTTGTCGTTGCCGGGAAAGGCAACAATGGGGGCGATGGTCTCGTAGTCGCCCGAGTAGCCCTTCAGCATGGATATCGAGTAGAAGTCCTCATCACTTGCCTCGAGGCGGATATGACCGCATTATGCAGGCATCAACTTGCTGCGGCAATAACGGCTGGTATTGAGCCAGTCTTTCCGAACACCCCATGTTGGAGTCGAAAAATTGACCAAATTGGGGCGAAGGACGTTATTATTGACGCCATTCTTGGCATCGGCGCAAAAAAAGAAGTTCATGGATGCGTTCGAGAATGTATTCAGGCAATCAATCGTAGCGGAGTCCCCGTAGTTTCGATCGATGTGCCGAGTGGTATTTGCTGTGACACTGGCGAAGAACTTGGTGAAAGTATTTGGGCCCTCAGGACAATCACATTTGGAATGGCAAAACCTTACTTGTTCCAAGGCATTGGCCTCGAACATGCCGGTTTTTGGTCCGTTTCCGAAATTGGATTTCCGCAAGTTCTCCTCACCGAGCCATCCGAAGCCAGGGTTCTGGATGGTGAATGGGTCGCCAGCCTTTTGCCCGAGCGACTCAAGTCAAGTCATAAGGGCGATAACGGTCATGTCTTAATCATTGCCGGGAGCAAGTGGATGCGGGGTGCAGCCTCACTAGCAGCGATGTCAGCTCTTTCGGCCGGAGCCGGCCTAGTCACTGTAGCGTCCGTGCCCAGCGTGTGCGATGCCGTTGCCGCCCACGTACCGGAGGCATTGTTATTGCCTTTGCCCGAAATTGACGGAGTGATTAGCCCTGCTGCGGCAAAGATTATCCTCGACCTAGAACACAAATTTGTCTCGACATTGGTCGGTCCTGGGCTAAGTACCGAACCGCCGGTCAAGGAATTTTTGAGCGAACTATTTCGACATTGGTCGACCCCATGCGTCATCGATGCCGACGCGATCAATCTTGTTGCCGCTGGCGTTCCCCTTCCGTTAGCCGATTGCGTGCTCACCCCCCATCCCGGGGAAATGAGCCGATTACTCCACTCAAGCATCGCCGAAATTCAAAGTGACCGATTCAGGACCGTACGAAGTGCGGTTGAAGACATCAAACATTGCATCCTCCTCAAGGGTCCATACAGCATTGTCGGCGAACCGGGACAGCCGTTACTCGTCAATTGCACCGGCAATCCAGGGCAAGCCAGCGCTGGCATGGGAGACGTCCTTGGTGGAATGATCGCAACGTTAATCGGGCAAGACTTGCCCGGTTACTATGCGGCAGGTTGCGGAATGTTTTGGCATGGGGCCGCCGCCGATATTTGCGCCGAAGAAATTGGTCAAGTCGGCTATCGAGCCTCTGATGTTGCCAAAGCCCTCCCCGCCGCTCGCTCCCGAATCGTTTCTGCTTGCATGGAACGCTAACGTCTGATTGGAACTTAAAATGGTTCGGTTGGTTCTGGGTTTGGCAATTTTACGAACAGAAGCATAGCAGGCATTATCCCCATTATCATAAAACTCATTTCGATATGTAGGTCTTCGCGGCTAGTCGAAGAGTGCGATCTTGCCAAATAAACCCAGTGAAAGAGGAATGGCCAGGCAATTGCGGTTGCTAGTGTCACCGAAAAGGCAATTGACGTGAGTCCAACCCTAAGATTGGCATGTCCCAACTTCCGCTCAATCCATCGTATTCCACCCGCAATACTAATTGCTGCTACAACGCAAAGTAAAAACCCAACAATGCCAATGGTATTAGGAAAGCGAGCAAAAAGAAAAAGAAGACCCAGCAGCATGAATATTCCGGAATATGGCGCATAAAGCCAAATTCGAAAAAGTCTTAGTCCAAGTCCGGTCAGAGGTTTATCGAAAGGCATTAGCTATTAGCCACCACCTCTGGAGAATACTTTTGCCGTGACTGAAGCCATTGAACGATTCCAATGAAGAACCAAAGAACTCTAAAAAATGGATCACCGTCACCCGTCAAATTTAATTCAGGGTGGTTTCGAAACAAAAATACTATCGCCCAGAAAAGTATCGAAATGATGGAACCACCTAAAAAAATCACATTCTTTTCCTTGATGCTCGGCTTCTGGCTTCGAAGTACCATTTCCGCCGAATATACAAAGATAGCCATCGTTAAGCCGGTTATTAAACAAATTACTGACTTCGGAACAATTGATCGTGGATTTGGGACCTGGTGAACAAAACAATAAATTGCGGCACAAATGAAGCAAGCCGCAATACTATAGGCGAGAGTTCGAAACATCCAAAGCTGCCAGTGCGATAGCTGAAACTCCCGCTCCTTCACCATATTTTCAAAACTCGATTCCACCAGTTCGATTGTATCAACTCTTTGTCCAAACACAAAGCAAAAAATGACAATGAACCTCTTAATGCTTGAAACCAATCGGTCCTTGAAACCGATAGTATATAAATATGTTTGACTTGCTTGATGGATTTTGGTGGGGAATGCCAATGGCAGACATCCCGGAAGTGACAATCCCGCTTTTAGCCGTTGGGTTGATTTTCGGCATACCGATTATTGCAATCTTAACCACCCACCAACGCAAAATGGCGGAACTGATCCACCGCAGTCAGCCTCAACAAGTTGACCCAATGATTCAACAGCAGTTGTCAAGCATGCAGTCCCAAATCTCGGATATGCGTTCTATGATGCAAGACCACATCATCAACAACGACCGACCATCAACCCCAAACTCAGTTGAGCAAAGGCTGAATTCTTAGCCTTTACTAGCTTTCGTTCTTGCCAAAAACGCGTACGCATTGTGATCGTGGATCGATTCGTGATTCTCAACTTCAATTTCGTACGCCAAAATACGATTATTGGCATCGAACGCCATCGCAACTTCGCGAACCATATCCTCAACAAATCGAGGATTTTGGTAAGCCTGTTCTGTAACAAACTTCTCATCAGGTCGCTTTAACACCGGATACAACTGGGCTGATCCCGAAGCTTCGATCATGTCAATTACATCTTCCAGCCACAACATGCCATCGGGTTGAACCTTTACCGTTACATAGCCACGTTGGTTGTGAGCGCCAAATTTCGAAATCTCTTTACTGCAAGGGCAAAGTGTGGTGACCGGAACGACCAGATGAAGCCAAAGGTCATGAATCTTTCCACCCGAAGCCATGAATCCGCACTCATAACCCATCATTCCTTTTTTGCCCGTAACCGGAGCGGCTTTCGAGCGGAAGAGCATGAATTTCACCTCAAGGTGCGCAGTCTCCGCCTTTAACTTGTCCTGGAGTTTCGACAGAATCTCAGGAATCGTCTCACCACTAACCACACACTTATGCTCACCAAGGATCTCCAAGAACCGACTCATATGCGTGCCTTTGAACTCCTTTGGCAAATCAACCGTCAAGGTGAATTCACCAACCGTCTGCTGGGTGCCATTATCTCGCTCGCGAACCGTCATCGGATATTTCACTTTCTTCACACCGACTTTATCGATTGCAATGTTGCGGAGATCTTCCGAGCTCTGAATATCTACTAATCCGACGGCTGAGTTTTCTTGGGTCACTGGGGTCACTTTGTAAGCGGCGTACCGCTACACGCATTCTACGTCCTATGATTGTGAAATGTTTTCGACCGTGAGTGCTGAACCTACTTGAACCTGGATTAATCGGTTGTTAACATTCGCTTAACATTTTCTTAACAATTGCTTGGTAACTTTTGGTAGAAATGAGCAAAAAGCTTACATGGGTTTTACCAACCTTTATTATTGGAGCCGCAATGGCTCTCATAGGCTATGGCTGCGGTAGCCAGGCGACAAATGAACCAAATGCCAGTGCAACGACAACTGGTGGAACCGCCCCAACTGCCAGCACGATGTCCGGAGAATTGACTATCGACGGTAGCACAACTGTTTTTCCGATCGTTTCAATCCTTGGCGAAGACTTTGGCAAGGCAAACTCTGGAGTTAAGGTAACCGTAAACAAGTCGGGAACCGGCAGTGGATTCAAGAAATTCATGGAAGGCAAACTTGACATTGCTACCGCTTCAAGACCAATCAAAGACGACGAAGCCAAGTCTTTGGCAGACAAGAATATTGAATACGTCGAGATTCCCGTTGCTTACGACGGACTGACGGTTATCGTCAACCCTGAAAACAAATGGGCAACCGATATCACACCAGAAGAACTCAAGAAAGCTTGGAGCAAAGACAGCACAATCACAACTTGGGATCAAATCAACGCGAAGTTCCCGAAGGAGAAAATCACCTTCTACGGTCCGACCGACAACCATGGAACTTACGAGTACTTCACTGAAGCCATCAATGGTAAGAAGAACGAAATCCGAAAGGAATATCAACCAAATCAAGAGTTCACGGCAATTATCACTGCGGTTGCAGGCGACAAGAGTGCCATAGCGTTCATCGCTTACAACTACTATGCAGAGAGTAACGGCAAGGTAAAGGCTCTGACCGTTGCAGGCATTAATCCTGAAGAAAAGACCATTGCCGATGGGACATACACGCCACTGTCGAGACCACTCTTCATCTACGTCAACAAAGCTTCAATGGGTCGACCAGAAGTTAAGGCGTTTGTTGACTTCGCTCTTGGAGAAAATGGAAAGGCTGCCGTCACCGAATCAAAATACGTTTTGCTTGGTGATGATGTAATGACTCAAATCAAAGAGCACGTAGCCGCTGGTACCGCTGGTACCATGGTGAAAGACTTCAAGCCAGGTATGAAGCTTTCTGAAGTCTACGTTAAAAAATGACCTCGTCAAGCACAAATAAGGCTGTCGTTGCCGGGCCAGATGGTTCCGGCAACGTGCCAAATAAGAGAGTTAGCGTTCACTTGCAACGCCAAATTCGAGAAGGTCTCATTAAGGCCTTTTGTGCTTTGTGCGCATTCATTTCGATCATCACTACGGTAGCAATCGTTTATGTTCTTTTGAGCCAAGCTCTACCATTTTTCACAAAAGTTGACCTGAAAGAATTTGTGTCGAGCACTGAATGGAAACCAACGCCTGAACCTGGAAAGTACGGAATCCTTCCCCTCATTACGGGCACGCTGATGATTACCGTTGGCGCAGGTTTATTCGCCGTTCCGTTAGGGTTGCTCAGTGCAATTTATTTGGCTGAATATGCAAAGCCAAGAGCCAAAGCCATTCTGAAGCCCGCGCTCGAACTTCTTGCGGGAATTCCAACTGTTGTTTACGGATATTTCGGACTTTTCTTCGTCACCCCTGCCCTACGAACCGTCTTTCCTCAAATCCAATCTTCCAATGCTCTCGCTGGCGCAATTGTAGTTGGAATCATGATCCTTCCGCTCGTTTCTTCGCTCTGCGAAGATGCGATCTCATCCGTGCCCGTCGCGCTCAAAGAGGGTGCCCAAGGATTAGGCGCGACAAAAGCCGAAACAACTATGAAAATCGTGGTTCCTGCCGCGCTGTCGGGCATTATCGCATCCTTCATCCTTGCCCTTTCTCGTGCGCTCGGAGAAACAATGGCAGTTACCCTTGCCGCTGGTTCAAATCCAATTTTCAGCCTCAATCCCCTTAAGGGCATTGAGACCATGACTGCCTATATGGTTTCTACTTCAAAGGGTGATATGGAATATGGATCGATGAAGTATTACTCGATCTTTGCCGTTGGCCTCGTGTTGTTTGCCATGACATTTGGCATGAACATGATTGCTCGAAAACTGGTCGCCAAATTCAAACTGAACTATCAATGATCCTCGATCCAAGCACCAAAAGTAACCTTCAATCACGGAAGCGACTCGACTCGCTCTTCCGGATTTTGTGTTTGGTGGCGGCAAGTCTTGGAATCCTAATCCTCGTCATTTTCATTTCGAAAATCGTGATTGACGGGATCCAGCACGTTAGTTGGAAATTCATTGCGAGCGAACTTTCCCAGCGAGCAAAGCGAACTGGAATTTGGCCAGCAATCGTAGGAAGCCTCTACGTCATGGTGCTGACAACGGCGATTTCCGTGCCAATTGGCGTCGCTTCGGCAATCTACCTTCAGGAATTTGCTACTCGAAAAAGCCGATTCATCAGCATCATCCAACTTAACATTGCCAACCTTTCTGGTGTCCCGTCAATCGTCTACGGCCTGCTGGGAAGATTTTTGTTCGTCTATTTCTTCGGGTTTAAACAAAGCATTATCGCTGGCGCACTAACCATGTCACTTCTCATCTTGCCTACGGTCATAATCGTCACGCAAGAAGCCCTCAAAGCGGTTCCAAAATCTTATCGAGAAGGCTCAATGGCGCTAGGCTCTACTCAGTGGCAGTCAATCCGCCTCCAAGTACTTCCTAACGCCATGTCCGGCATCCTGACCGGAATCATTTTGTCGATCTCTCGGGCTATCGGCGAAACTGCACCACTAATTGTCGTTGGCGCCGCAAGCTACGTATCTTCGCTCCCCAAAGGACTGGGTGACACGTACACCGTCCTTCCGATCAAGATATTTGACTGGGCAAATGATTCACAGGAGGAATTTCATAAGGTTGCCGCTAGCGCAATCTTAATTCTCATGGTTTGCCTGTTGTTCATTAACTCGTTCGCAATCTATTTCAGAGCCCGAGCCAAGGCAAAGAAATAGGTATTCTCAGCTCACATGAGAGCCCAATCCCTCGATTTTCTTAAAGCCATTGTAAACGTTCCTAGCCCTTCAGGTTTCGAAGAGCGTGCTGCCGAGGTCTACCGAACCTATACGAAACCGTTTGCCGACGAAGTCAAAACAGACGTCCACGGAAACGTTGCCGCGATCCTCAATCCCAATGCAGAGATGAAAATCATGCTTGCGGGTCACATGGACGAAATCGGATTCCTCATCCACTACATTGGCGATGATGGACTACTCTATTTCAGCACCATAGGCGGCCATGACAGCGTCATCCCCGTCGGTCAAAGAGTCTGGATCCACGGCAAAGAACGAGTAGCGGGCATCATTGGACGAAAAGCAATTCACCTTCTTAAAGACGAAGAGCGAAAGAAAAAGCCTGAAATTGAAGATCTCTGGATCGATATCGGATGCTCAAGTCGAGAGGAAGTCGAAAAACTCATCTCCCTCGGTGATCCAGTTACCTACCAATACGAATTCCAAATGCTTCAAGGCGACCGAGCCTCGGCCAGAGGCTTCGACAACAAAATGGGAAGTTTCATCGTCGCAGAAGCCTTAAGACTGCTTAAACAAGACGGAGAGCTAGATCCAGGAGTCGGTGTCTATGCCGTCGCGACAGTTCAAGAAGAAATCGGGCTTCGTGGTGCGCGTACGAGCAGTTATTGGATTAACGCCCAATCAGGGCTTGCGGTTGACGTGAACCATGCCATCGACTACCCAAGTGTCAGCAAAACCAAATATGGCCAATTGGATGTCGGGAAAGGACCATCGGTTATGCGAGGCGCAAACGCTAACCCCAACGTATTTAACATGATTCGATCTGCCTGCGACAAAGATGGGATTCCTTATCAAGTTGATGTCACCGGTGGTGGCACAGGAACCGACGGGAACGCGATGCAACTTAACCGAGCCGGAATGGCAGTTGGAATTGTAGGAGTCGCGTTGCGATATATGCATACGCCAGTTGAAATGTTAAGTCTTACAGATGTTGAAAACTGCGCAAAACTGATGGCTGCTTATTGCCGATCAGTTAAGCCAAGTACCGACTTTACGCCTCGAATCCTCAATTAGAATTGAGAACATTGGGTTAAGAATCTCCTTTACTAGTAGAATTGCTGGGGATTTTGGCTTACATTGCTACTACTATTCCTTTATACTAAGTTGAAGGCAAATTTTGCTTTCACTTTGGGGTTTTTATGAAATATTTGGCTTTGGTAGGTTTGATCGCGGTAGGGGCTAGTGCCCACGCAACCATGATCGATGATTTTATGACTGGTAGCTACAACAGTGGCGCAATCTCTGCAGGCACGGTGAATTCGTGGACTAATGCTGCATCGGCTCTTGGCGGCAATCGTTACCAATCTCTATCGGTTATCACAAATCCCCTTGGCGGAGACGCAAAGTGTCGAGTAATCACCACGCCCGGTGTGCTCGACGTGAGTTCGGACTCAGATGTTGATATCGACTACACCCTCGGATACGGCTATGCAAATTCCTCTACGGTTGTAGCCTCCAACCCACTGAACTTCAATTTCATGAGCATCCCAATCATTGATTTGAACTTCAGAACCAATGACTTAACGCTTCCTGTTACGGTTACCTTGTATACCAACGGCGGCGCAAACTCGTTTTCTCGATCAGTTAATATAAACGCCGGAATTTTCTCAGGCTCCCCACTTTCCTATCAATTTGACTTTACTTCCGATGCAGCAAGCCTTGGCGATGTTGACGGAATCAAGATTTACTTTGATCCTGCGGCTGGCGGCGATTTCTCCCTCAACGGAATTCAAGCTGTACCGGAGCCAATGAGCCTTATCGCTCTTTCTCTTGGAGCGGTCGTACTATTAAAACGCCGTAAGAAGTAGACCACAGGCCCAAACCCATTCCAAAGACCTCGCACTCTCATCAAGTGCGAGGTTTTTTGTTTTTCCGCCCGCCAAGGGGCAACTAAGTGAAAACCAAATCCCAATTTCAGGCTAAAATGACATTTATGCGACTGAGCTTTTTTGGACTCGCACTTTTAACAATCGGGCTTATCGGATGTAGTCCCGACAAAGTGGAAAGTAATTCTTCAACCGGAACAAATTCTTCCAATTCTGATGTGGCTGATCCATCTGGTCTTAAATTGACAATGGCGCCCACCGATGCGCCCAAGCCAAACGGTACCGCCGAAGTTCAGGCATTTAAGGGCGGTTACGGCATTGATTTCTTCCAGAGAGTCGCGGCGGATTACAACAAAGCCCATCCCGGTTCTACAGTAACCGTAGACGGAAATCCTAAGATTTGGGATCAACTAAAGCCACGCATTGCCAATGGAACTCCACCGGACCTCATGTTCCCGGGCTGGGGAATGGATCACTGGGCACTTGCCGAAGAAGGACTTGTTTATGATCTCGGTGATGTCTTGAAGACTCCAGGCGCCGACGGAAAAACTCCGTGGGGCGAAACCTTTAATCCAGACCTTCTCAAGCTAGGTCAGCTAGATGGCAAGCAGGTTGCCCTCCCACTCTATCTCATGATGTACGGCTGGTGGTACGACCCAGATGTTTTCGCAAAGAACGGTTGGACTGCACCGAAAACTTGGAGCGAACTAATGGAATTAGCACCAAAGATCAAAGCCAAAGGAATGGCTCCAATCACCTTCCAGGGCCAATATCCTTATTACATGATCTATGGCATGTTAATGCCTTGGATTCAGGGCCACGGCGGCATGGCAGCGATCAATGATTGCCAAAACATGGTGCCTGGCGCATGGAAGTCTGACTCGGTTCTCAAAGCCGCAAAAATGATTGAAGAACTAAGAGATAAGGGTTACTTTGAAGATGGAGCCGTTTCGTTGACACACACTCAAGCTCAAACGAACTTTCTAAAAGGCAAAGCGGCAATGGTTCCGTGCGGCACCTGGATTAAGCCGGAGATGAAGGAAATTTTGAATCCAGGTCAACGAATGACCTTCTTCCTCCCTCCAGCCGTCGATGGTGGAAAAGGTGAGCCAAGTGCCCTTCAAGTAGACATTGAACCATGGCTTGTTCCGGTAAAAGCAAAGAATCCACAACTGGGCATCGACTATTTCAAGCTCATGACTTCTTTGGAAAACGCCCAAAGGTTCGTAAAAGAAAAGGCAACATTTATGGCCATCAAAGGCTCAAATGATGTTGAACTACCTGAAGAACTCAAAGCGCCAGCAGCGGCACTAAAAGATAGCAAAGCCGTTTGGTCTATCAAGTTCAGACAGTGGTACAAGACCTTTGAGAAAGAACTCGAAGACAGTCTCACCGCCCTCGTGACGAAAAAACTCTCCGCTGAACAATTCTGCGATAGAGTTGAAAAGGCCGCCGACGCTCTACGCGAAGACGACCAGATCACCAAGCATAAGGTCTAAGACCTAAGTCCAGTGCAATTGCACAATATGACCGTGCTCCTCAGTTAACGTAAGGAGCACGCGTCGTATTTGATCCTGCATTTCGGCATGAATTTCCGGATCCCATAGCGTATCTTCGTGATTGCGAATCTCTTCTGGGTACGAAAGCGGCGGAATCGTCGCATATTCCGGAACCTCCCAATCGTATCGCGGCCATACGTGAGCATGGAGGAACGGATCCAAATTTCCATACATCGCATAATTCACTCGAATACAGTCAGTAACCCGGTGCACAGCCTCACCGAGCAACGCCATATCTTCGAGGAACAAAAATCTTCGCTTCGAATCGAGATCGTTGAGTTGCTCAACTTGAGGATAAGCTAGAAGCAAAGCGTATCCAGGCAAAAATTGGTTGTCTGCGAGAATTGCAAACCCACTCCGCATCCGCAAGATCAATTTTGGATTCTTTCCGTCGACAAGTTCTTGTAATCGCTCAGCTGGCGTCATTTCGATATTATCCCTCACTAGCGAGAATTACGGAAGGGGAGACCAGATGTTCATTGGTGCTTGTAAGACTTATTCGACATAATATCCGTCCATTAGAAACTCGTAAGAGAACCCGAAACCTATAAAGATTGTTGGGTTTCAGGCTAGAATAGCCATAGAGTGCAACGATTTTATACTGGTTTACTAATGGTCGCGTGTTCGGCATTAACATTCGCGTCAACCAAAGTTTCGCTGGTTTTTCCGGACAATTCTGACAAATTAGTCTTTGAGTCAGCTATTTGGCCAGTGAAGGACCCTTCGAAATCCACTAAGTTAGCCGGCCAAAAAGTTGAATACACCATTGAGTCAAGCGTAAAGACTGACAAATTGTTTGTCATTGATGTAACGTCAGGAAAGGTTGCCGTTAAGCCTATTGGTGATATCAAGGATGGCACTTGGGCACTGACAAAGGAAGAATTTTCAACAGTCTACAAAGTCCGAGTTGAAGTTTCGACACCTAAAGGTCCCATAAACGCCGCATCAATCGAACTTCAAGATGCTGGCGAAAAGAGAATGGAACTTGTCGATCCTTCGGCAAACGGCTCCGCGACTTTTTTCTTTGTAAAAGCTGGCGAAGTCAAAGTTGCTGTTAGTTACAAAGCTGGTGGACAAACCAAAGACCCTGTTCGGCAAACCTTTACTGTTGGTGGAGACAAAGAACCCACCCTCAAAATAGCCCTTCCCGACGGAGAGTCGGTTGCCCCATTGGCTGCAACATCCACAAACGAGCCTGCAAAATCATCGAAAGAAAAAGATGGAAAGAGCGAGGATAAAGTTCAGGATCCAGGAAGCCCAATAGGAAATTTCCTCGTGACCCTGATCGGTTTAGGGATTGCTTGCGGCGTCGGGTATTTCATTTACCAATACATAAAGAAGAATCAGGACTTAGTAAAGGACACCCTGACCAGGCTTGGCGCTGACATACCAAAACCAGGGGACGCCAATAATCAGGCTCACGATCCAAACCCGGTCGCTCCAATCGCGCCTCAGCCAATGCAGCAAATTATCCTCGGCGGTGCACCCCCTTCTGCGGTTCCAGCTGCCCCCGCTCCATTTCAACAAATTTCTCAAGCCGTAGTATCGGGAGTGCCTAAACTAGTTGCGACCGATGGGAGCGCATTCGATCTCCCTGAAGGCGAAACCACGGTTGGACGTGAATTTGGAGTTGGTCTAGTCGTGCCAAACGATACCGTCTCAAGAAACCACGCAAGCATTTTCAAAACCGGCGGGAACGTCGAGTTGAAAGACCACGGCAGCACAAATGGTTGCTGGGTAAACGGCGCAAAAGTTAGTGGATCGCAACAACTGCGACCAGGAGATTCGGTCCGCTTTGGAAGCATTGAGTACCGATTTGAAGGTTAATGGGAAGCATCCTCTTTAAGGCCATTGCCGGAATGGTTGCCGGGCTCGTCGCCTGGGCAATCCTCGAACCGTTTAAGCCAGGCAATATTTATTCCGATGCCTACGCTGGGTGGGAAAAATGGCTGGTCATCGCTTGGGCGATCGCCCTCGGAGCGACTATCGGGTTTTTGAGTGGTTACCAAAGAGGAAGTCGAAGTCATGCTCTGAAAGAATGCGGATTGAGCGCACTCTTTGCAATTGTTGGCACGATAATGGCGATGCCAATAGCCGCTCCATTTTCACACTTTGTCAATCCGCAAGGTTCTATTATTGCCAACCTTATTCCTCGCACGATCTCAATTGCGATCATCGGTGGTGGACTCGGTTTCGGAATTGGAATCAGCACTTTTGTCTGGCGCCGAGGTCTTCAAGGACTAATCGGAGGAGTCATCGGTGGGGCGGTTGCTGGTGCCCTCTTTGACACGGTTGCTACCGGCACCGCTGGGCTGATGTTGACTGCTAAAGGTGTGAATCAGGGAGAAATTGGTGCTGTTGCCCGAGCCCTTACGGCGATCATCATGTGCGGTGCCATCGCCCTCATGATTGGCATCATCGAAGCCCTCATGCGATCAGCGTGGCTTCGACTTGAACTGGGTCGAAATGAAGGCAAGGAATGGGTTCTCGATAAGCCAGCTATGCTCATCGGACGATTCGAACGTGCCGACATTCCTCTCTTCGGAGACCAAAGCGTTTCCCCCCAACACGCCGTAATCCAGAAGCAGGGTGGAACCTATACGGTAGTTGACCAAGGCTCGCCCGTTGGCATCGGTGTGAACGGCCAGCGTGTCCAACAATCAATTCTCAACAATGGCGACGTTCTCCAAATCGGCTCATTCCGCTTAATCTTCCAAATGCGAAACTCAAAAGCACCGAACCGAGGACCTGAGCCAAACCGGGGCACCGCTTACCCAATCGGCGGTCAACAGCCAATGCAAGGTCAACAACCATATGGTGGACAGCAACCAGCGGCAAGCTCGCAGCTCATGACTCCGAGCCAAATGGCAATTGCCCAACAACAGCAACAACAACCAATGCAGCCAACCATGATTAATCCGGTTCAATCGCCCTATGGTCAGCTCGATCCCACCGTCGCGGTTCCCGCCCAAGGCGGCTATCAACCTTCCCCTGCCCCCGGCGGAACCATGCTTGTTGCCACCGATGGCCCATTGGCGGGTCAAAGATTTCCTCTCAACATGCCGATAGACCTCGGCCGTGAATGCCAACAAGTCCCGATGGCTTACGACACAAGTGCGAGTAGGAAACATGCAAGAATCGAACCATCTGGCATGTTCGTCAACGTCACAGACCTAGGAAGTACCAACGGAACTTTCATTAATGGGCAAAGAGTGACTAACGCAATCGCAAAAAATGGCGATATTGTTAAAGTAGGGGCAACAAATTTTCGCATAGAATCATAAGAGACATATCATGGACATGACGCAAAGAGTAGACATCAACCGGACGGTAATGGCCGGTGCGCCCACAGCCGGAGGACAGCAAACCGTAGCGATGTCGCCAATGGACATGAATCGAACGTCTGTCATGGCACCGATGAAGGCACTTGACGTTGAGATCGTTGCGGGTCGAACCGCAACCATGGCAAATGGTCCAGCAAGGGAGCAATTCCTACTCGAACTTCGCGCTGGTGGCGGTCAAGAAACCTTTGGCGGAGTCGTCAGTGGCGGACGAACTCCGATGAACCTCTGCCTCGTCATTGACCGATCGGGGTCGATGGAAGGTCAGCCACTCGAATACGTCAAGCAAGCCTGTGCCCACGTTGTCGACATGCTAGCCCCAACTGACATCCTCAGCATCGTAACCTTCGAAGAAATGGTCGAAGTCCTCATGCCGCCTCAACAAGTGACCAACAAAGACATGGTCAAAGCTGGGATCGCTCGTCTTCAAGCAGGAAATACCACAAATCTCTTCGATGGCATCTCTCTCGCGATGCAACAAGTGCTCCAATTTATTGAGACCAACCGGGCAACGCGAATGATCGTCCTCACCGACGGCGACCCAACCGCCGGAATCAAAGATTACACCGCATTGGTTAACCACGCTGGCGAACTCAAAACTCGAGGCGTATCGGTTACCTTCTTAGGCTTTGGTCCCGATTATAACGAAGAGTTACTTGCCGGAATGGCGAAACGTGCTGGTGGTAACTACTACTTCATCCCTCAACCTCAAATGATTCCGGAAATCTTCCGATCCGAGCTTGAAAAACTGATGACAACCGTCACCCGCAACATGTCGCTCGAACTAAAGCTTGCGAGATGGGTTCAAATGCGCGCACCGCAGCAACAAACCGAAGGCACGGTCAAGATTGCCCTTGCGGACATGGAGCGCGGTAGTGTTATTCAGCAAGTCATTGACCTCGAATTCTCCAACCACCCACTTGGTCATTATCGAGTCCTGGGCGGAAAGCTATCTTACGATGATCTCATGACCGGGCAACCCGTCACTCTTGACCTAGACTTTGAAATGGAATTCTCATCCGATTCCGCACGCTACTCCGTTCCAGTGAATCCAAGAGTTGGTTCTGCCGCTCAGGTCATTGCCAGCAGCAAAGCCATCGAAAAGACCGTCATGGGACTCAAAACCGGCGCAATCACCCAAATGGTCGCGATACAAGAACTTCAAAAGACTCAGGCACTACTCATCAGCGATGGAAAGATTGTCGAGGCCCAAGAAGTTACAATGGCTCTCAAGGCCCTTCAAAGTGGTGATAACAGCTCCGCCGAAAAGACCCTCATGGGAACCTTCGTCAACCTCGATACCGGAAAATCGAGCAAGTAGAATCAGCCCTTTTCCTTTTCGCAATATCCTTGTAATACAATTGGATTAGTTGGACGAGCTAAATGGGGAAGGGTTTGCGATGGGGGTTTTCTAAGTTGCGTTCGGGGAAGCAAAGCCGTCCCTTTTCTTTCCAATCATAAAAAATGGACCTTAGTTTTGAATTTAGTTTGAACAACGCACCTTTGGTTTGTCACCAAAATTTGAAGGAGTCTATGATCAGCTTAATGATCTTCATTTTTGCCTATCGTTCTAGTGAGCTGGACGAATTGCCATCCCCTGCATTTGTTGCGCAAAGTGTCGGGGTTCATAAGGACATTGCCGAATACAAGTCGCTTCTCAGTCACTCAAAAACTGTATTGTTGAAGCTAGCGCGCTACTCGACTAACCAAAGGTCATCCCTAATTTGTTCCTGGTGGCGCAAGAATTCCAAGTTTCACTGTGAGCTTCAGGTCAAGCACAAGCACGAGCATGATGGGATTTTCTGCGATATCGAATTAACGAGAGGAATGTCCCAAGTTGACATGAGCAAGTTGGATTTGATCTTCGTTATAAATGGGCAAAAGCCGTTATTTCATACGGAAAGTTGGCTTCGGAAAGTCTATTCAGTGACTCAGGACTTTTCCAAACCCTTTGTAATTCCTGACTATCCAGAAGTGCCGTGGGTATTGGGCGGGTCAAAAGGGGGAGTGATCGAACCTCCCGATAGCTCGTTCGAGCCATTCTTCATGTCTGAATCAAAAGCCACTTCTAAATGGATTGAATCGAAAATGAAAGGAAAACCTCCTGTTGCAATGACTGTAGCAAGGATGTATCGAAAAATTGACCGGATGTCGATTAATTGATGCCGTTTGAAGTACCAATGTTCCGCTCATGATTTTTGACGATTGTAGTAGGTGACTTTCAAACTCTTAGCTTTCGTCGTATCCTTCTTAGGCCCGGAGGGTTGCCCCTAAATTAGCCTATGGCGTAGCCATAGGTATGCGTGTCGATGATTTTGCGGCCTGAAGGATCGCGCTAATTGAAGATTTCAAAAAGGCTGCACTTCGAATTTGATTAACCCTGCCGTCACAATCAGAACCAATAGGACGTAAACTCGGTTCTTGCTTCCTCTCCTCGCCCCAATCAGCCTCGGGAACCTAAAACTCAAAAACGGCTTCATCGTCGCCCCAATGACGACTTACAGCAGCCTTGACAACGGCACTATTTCACCCGACGAACTCCGGTATCTTGCCCGTCGTGCCCAAGGTGGCTTCGGCGCGATCATGACCGCTGCCTGCTACATCCACCCTTCCGGCAAGGCTTTCACCGGACAGTGGGGCTGCGACAACGACGACAAACTCGAGTCCCTCCACAGTGTCGCCCAAGCAATCCAGTCAAACGGAGCCAAAGCGATCCTCCAAATCCACCATGGTGGCCGTCAATGCCCTCCCGACCTAGCTGGCGGCGAATGCATCTCTGCCAGTTCAATTCCGACCACCCGAGAAGGTGCCCCAGTTCCCCGAGAGATGACCGACGACGAAGTTGAGCGAACCCTTAAGGACTTTGCCCATGCTGCTCAACGAGCAAAAGAAACTGGCTTCGATGGAGTCGAAATCCACGGAGCCAATACTTACCTCGTACAACAATTTGTCAGTACTCACAGCAACCGACGCACCGACAAATGGAATGCCGAGGATCTCCTCTTCCCCAAAAGACTCGTTGAAACTGTGCTCCATGAAGTTGGCCCGGAATTCCCAGTGGGATATCGGTTTAGCCCCGAGGAACCAGAAACTCCGGGGATTCGCCTTGAAACTACGAAGAGACTTCTTGACGAACTATGCTACTTTCCGTTGAGTTTCTTGCACATTTCTCTTCGATCCTACGATCAAGTCAGTATTCATGAAGAAGGAACCGAACCAATCCTCAAACAAATCCAGCAGCACCTCGCCGGGCGCCTTCCGATGATTGGAGTCGGATCAATAAGATCCGCCGAAGATGTTACGAAAAGCCTTGCCCTCGGAGCTAACGGTCTCGCTATCGGGCGAGGTGCTATTTGTGATATTGACTGGGTCAATCACTACCAAAACGATGAACCAATCCGTTCAACCCTTTCCAAAATCGACTTTCCCGAAGCGTATGTCCTCCCCGCCGGATTGGCAAAACGAATCAAGGATGTCCCCGGATGGTTCGACTTCGATGAATAAATCTCGTAGAATAAGGTGACGTGGACGATCATCGGTACTGGCTAAATAGAACGGAGTACCCCTTCGCATTTCGAGAATTTGATTCCGGCGAAGGATGGATGAACTATATTGACGAGGGCCAAGGGCGGCCAATAGTCTTCGTTCACGGAAACATGACCTGGTCATTCATGTTTCGGCGAATGGTAGAAGCCCTCCAAGACACTCACCGATGCGTTGCCATGGATCACCTCGGATTTGGTCTTAGCGACAAGCCAATAAAAGCCGACTATTCGCCAAAAGGTCACGCCAAACGTTTTGCCTCCATGATGGATCAACTTGGCTTAAGGGATATCACCCTCATTGTTCATGATGCAGGCGCACCCATCGCTCTCGACTGGGCCGCCGATAACCCAGATATTGTTCGTGACATGATAATCTTCAATTCACATCTTTGGAACTTAGACGACAATCAAACTGCTCAGAAACTGTCAAAAATGATCCTGAGCCCCGCCAACAAATTCTATTATCGCTATATTCAATCCGCCCCAGGTTTTGTGCTTCCCGCTCTTTTTGCCGACCGGTATGCAATCTCACGACCGATCGAGCGACAATATCTTAAACCCTTTAGCGCCTTTGTTGAGCGAGCCGGTGTATACAAAATGGTCGAGAGTTGGCAAAGCAGCGGACCGTGGTTTGACTCTGTTAAGGAAAAAGCAAAGTGCCTAACTCACAAACGTACTCTGATCCTTTGGGGAATGAAAGACCCCATGTTCGGACCTGACGCTTTAGCTACAATGGTCGAACTCTTCCCAGAATCCCAAGCAATCGAATTCAATGAATCGGGGCGATTTTTACCCGAAGAGCAATCCGAAAAAGTTACCGGCGAAATCAAGTGGTTCCTGATGAATAGCGGAAGTCCAACACTAGCCCTTATCGATCAGATTGGGGGCTAGGGTTTGCTTCGTTATAGGTGTAAAAGAATTCATAAGGTCCGGCTAGCGGATCTAACTTGTAAATTGTTCCGGAACCGTCTTGATAGAAGCGATGGGCCCCCGGCATACCCTTGACGAGTTTTCGATTGCTGTCTAACAAATACTCTGCTGTGGCTTGAATATCAAAAGGCTGTTTAGCCCAGATGTCCCGTAGCTTCTTCATGGTGGTTGCATCCCCTAAACTGACCAAATTTCCAAGATTAAACATCGGGGTCCGGTCATTTTGCAGTGTCAGAGCAATCCAAACCTTTGCATAGAGGCTCCACCCGGTCGAAGTCGGATCGGGTGCCAACAAGCAAGCATGGAGGGTTTTGTTCCCGTACATATTCCAATTGGTTCCGTCGACCTCTTCAAAATATCGGGAAGAAAAGGCCGAGGTTGGTCCCGCGGCAAAGACCGATAACTCAGCATTGCTCTTCGGACTAATGGATAGGCTCAAGTTCTTTGAGGTTACAAAGTATCCGCTGTAAAGGTAAGAAAGATCCTTCGGGCCGACAAACTCTTTATTAAGCCTTTCTTTTGCTTTCGAAATCTTCGTCGCTCTCGATGATGGAAACAAAAGAAATAACATTGTTACCGCCAATATCCCACCGATGATCAACACCATTGGGGAAACTTTTTTCACTTCAACGGGACTCACAGGTTCTGCTTGTTGCATGTTGTTTTCCCGATTTGTTCGAGCAGCCATTTTGCGCACTGAAATTTTGACTGAAAACCACTATCAGCCACGGTTCCATCGGCAAAAATGAGCTTCAACTGATTCATGTCTGAGCCAAAAGTTGTCGCGTCGTTCGAAATGTCATTGGCAGCAATCGCAAACAGATTCTTCTTTACAATTTTCTCTTGAGCAACCGTTGTTTCACTGGTTGGCTCTGCCGCAAACCCAACAACAATCGCACCCTTGGCTGCCGCCGAAAGAGAAGCAATGATATCTGGATTAGGCACTAACTGTAAAGATATCGAATCTCCACTCCTCCGAATCTTGCCCGTGGCGGGTGTCTCAACCCGATAATCAGCCACTGCTGCAACCCCAATGATGATGTCGAAATTGGGCGCCAATCCGACCGCCACGTCATGCATTTGAACGGCGGTCAAAACCGACTTTACCGTCGCCCCAATCGGTATCGGCTCAGATTGGGGTCCGGCAACCACCGTGACCTGTGCCCCCATTTGTAACGCCGCCCGAACAATCGCAGAACCCATTTTCCCGCTCGATCGATTTGAAATGTATCGAACAGAGTCAATCGGCTCCTGAGTCGGGCCGGAAGTAATGAGCACCTTTTTTCCGGATAAAAGCGACGACGAAAACAACACGTCCCGTACCGCAGATACGATCGTCGCAATCGAAGCTAATTTGCCTTGTCCGTTCTCTCCACAAGCAACATCACCTTCGGTGGGCTCAACAATTGCCGCGCCAAGAGAAACCAACGATGCCAACGACATCTGAACAGTTTCGTTCAAAAACATTTGTGGGTTCATCGCTGGAGCAATAACCATCGGCTTAGTTGTCACGAGGGCAATAGTCGAAAGCATGTCATCCGCAATTCCGTTTGCAATCTTATTGATCGTATTGGCCGTTGCCGGAGCAATTACGACTAAATCGACTTGCCTGGCCCAATCTATATGCGCCATTCGACCAACATTTGGTTCCTCAAAGGTGTCAATTAAACACGGCTGACCCGTCAAAGTTTCAAACAAGATCGCACTGACAAAGTTTTGGGCCGCATCGGTCAAACAAACCCGAACAATGTGCCCCTCTCGCATGAGTTCTCTCGCGAGGTCTGCGGCTCGATAGGCCGAAATCGACCCACTCACGCCAAGCAGAATATTCATTCGATGATCCTCTCTAGCATGGAAACCGTGAGATCCACATCAAGATTAACAACTCGATGGTGATATTTCGGGGCCAGCGCAACTTCATCCTGAGCATTGATCAATCGCTTCTCAATAACTTCGGGGTCGTCCAACCCCCGACCACGAATCCTAGCCTCCAGCTCTTCCATCGATGGCGGCAAGATGAAAATCGAAATCGCATCCTTTCTCAGCGACATGGCATGTAAAGCGCCTTGAACATCGATCTTAAGAATGGCAATCTTTCCCGCTTGGATTAGGTTCTCCATATCGGTCAAAGGCGTCGCATACCAATTTCCATGGACCTCCTTAAACTCGAGAAAATCACCGTCACTGGCCTTGGTCTGAAAATCAGGAACGGATACAAATCGATAGTCCAAACCCTCAACTTCACCCGGACGAGGACTACGAGTCGTATACGCGACCACGCGCTCTACCTTTGGGTTGAGTTCTCGCCAGGCATCAATAATGGTGTCTTTTCCGACCCCGCTTGGGCCGCTCAGGATGACTAGTTTTCCATTCACAGTAAGTTGTTCAAACTAAGTGTACTTATAATCCAAGAATCGTCATTAATTTGCTGACTACCTTCACCTGGTCATGGCGAACATAGTCCGTGTCCGACATAAAGTTCCCGGGGATTATTCTTAATCCCATCGCCTTTATTCGGTCGATGTCGGGGTCAACAAAAATCTGCCCGACTGCCCGATACTTTTCGAGCGATGCATCAGTTGGAACCCCTGTATTCACCAATACGTAGTCAAAGACTCGCTCCTTTACTTGTTGCATGATTGCCCCAACGTGCTCACTTGCACTAAAAGTATCGCTCTCACCCTTCTGAGTCATGACATTGCAAATATAGACCTTAATCGCCTTACTTTCTTTCAATGCCTGGGCCATACCGGGAATGAGCAAGTTTGGGATAACCGACGTATAAACACTGCCTGGTCCAATACAGATCATGTCGGCATCCGCAATCGCGTCAAGGGCGGGCTGATAGGCCTCTACTTCGCTTGGTGCCAATCTTAATTCGCGAATCTTGCGTCCCGCATCAACGATCGCTGTTTCTCCAGAAATTTCTTGACCATTGTCCAACAAAGCATGTAACCCAACGTGGTCAAGCGTAGACGGCATGACTTCACCGCGAATTGCCAGAACTTTGGATGCAATATTGATCGCTTGTTCAAAGTCCCCCTTCGCTTGCTCTACCAAAGCCGTAATGATCAGATTCCCCATCGAATGACCGCTTAAAGATCCGCCGTCTTTAAACCGGAACGAAAACAAGTCGGTCATTTCTTTTTCTGCGTCGGCCAATGCAACTAGGCAGTTTCGAATGTCCCCAGGAGGAATCATCCCTTTGTCTTGAATCAGTCGGCCAGAAGAGCCGCCGTCGTCAGTAACCGTTACAATTGCCGTGATGTTTGAAGAATGCTGCTTCCAACCCTTCAACAGTGTGGACAGCCCCGTTCCACCACCTAGCGCAACAATTTGAGGGCCATGAGCCAAAACTTGCTTTCGCCGATATAGGTCTGCCTGTCCACTTTTAATGCTCGGATTAAATGTCTCAATAATGTGGTTGAGGACATTTCGAACCGAAAGGACGAGCAGCAGAATTCCAAGAATAAGAAGAGCTGCCCCTATCCAATGAATCACGCTATCGGTTTGATCGGCATTGAGCCAAGAGTCCATCGAGTTCGAAATCAGGCCGTTGAGAAACCGAATGAGGTTCTGAAACTGAACTCCAAAAGCGAGCAAAGCACCGAACAACGCAGTAACTAGACCGAAAAAGCCAAACAGCAGCCCTTTCCAAATACCTTGGGTTGGCGCTAAAACCGTCCGTAAGCGATGCCGCCGACTCACTCTTTGTCGTCAGGCAAAAAGACGCCCAACACTCCGTTGATCAAGGATATGAGCAGAGATGCAACGAATGCGGCGAGAAAACCCTTCATTCCAGGGTCAGTTACTTTGAAACCAAGTTCAAGCCTCGCAGCCGAATATAGAACGGCAGCATTAACCACCAATGAAAACAAACCGAGCGTAATACAACTCAGTGGTAGGGTGATGAACTTGAGGAATTTGCCCAGAGTGACGTTCAGAAAGGCAAGCAAGGCAACGCCTAACATTAAAATTATAGCTTGGCTAAATCCCGTCACGTTTGCTTGAAAACCAAGCCCAAGGGCCTGACACAAGATCGACGCGGCGAAAACCGAAACTGCCAATAACACCCATCTAAGGCCTAACCGTTTCATCTTTGCTCAGATTCATTATGACGCGAGTCATACTCATGATACGCATGACCGCGAAAACACCAATGCTACAACAGTATTTCTCTGCAAAGGCAGAGCACCCTGGAGTGCTTCTTGCAATGAGAGTTGGTGACTTCTATGAGTTTTACGGTGACGACGCCGAAACCGCTGCATCCGCCCTCGAAATAACCCTAACTTCCAAAGGAGATGGTGAAAACGGCAAGGTAGCGATGGCTGGTGTTCCTTACCACGCAGTCGAAAAGTATCTCGCCCGTCTCCTCCAAAAAGGACACAAAGTTGCGATCTGTGATCAGCTGGAAGATCCAAAAGCGACAAAGGGACTCGTCAAACGAGGCGTAACCAGAGTCATGACCGCCGGTACCGTACTCGAAGACACATTGCTCGAATCAGGTCGCAACAACTTCCTCGCCGCATTATGTGTTAACGATGGAAACCTTGGCTTGGCGATATTGGACCCTTCTACCGGCGAATTTCAAGTTACCGAGTTGTCAGGAACGGAATCACAAGAACGCTTGCTACAAGAACTCGCCCGCATTCGACCATCTGAATTATTGCTCGGCAAAGATGTCGAAGCCTATGGTGAAGTTGCCCGAAACGCGCTTGGTTCTTCCACCACCGACTTTAATCAGCCTAGGCTCGATCAGGCAACCAGAAAACTATCCGAGGCACTCCATGTCACCTCGCTCAGTGGATTCGGGTGTGCCGACAAGCCCGCTGCCATTACCGCCGCATCAATGATCGTGGCGTATGCCGAAAAGAATCACGTCTCTCTCGCCCATCTTCAAGGATTATCAACATACTCCGTCGATGGCTTCATGCGACTCGACCCCGCAACCCGAAAGTCGCTCGAACTGACCCAAAACCTCGCCGACGGCTCACGAAAATTCACCCTCCTCGGCGTCCTCGATATGACCCGAACCCCGATGGGAGCTCGGCTCCTGAGGCGATGGGTCGAACAACCCCTGCTCGATCGCGAAGAGATCAAGCGCCGCCACGACGCGGTAACCCGATTCATGGGCTCATCCATTCATCGTGGAGACCTGAGAGACGCATTAGGAGGACTCAGCGATATCGAAAGGCTGGTCTCGCGATGCTCAGCGAATCTCGCCGGACCACGAGACCTCTCTGCCCTGAGACAAACGCTCATTAATCTTCCCAAAGTCCTTCAACCTGCAGAAAAGCTCGGCTTTGGAAGAATCCAGGAGCTAATCGAGCAGGTCCAGTCCCACGGCGATCTCGCCACTCTATTGATCAACGCTATCGTTCCCGAGCCACCCCACACCGTTCGCGACGGTGGTATCATTCGCCCCGGACACGATCACGAACTAGATCGTCTCCGAGAACTCAATAAATCGGGCAAGACATTTATCGCCGGACTAGAAGCGAAGGAAAAAGAAGCAAGTGGAATCAATAGTCTCAAAATTGGTTTCAATTCGGTGTTCGGCTACTACATCGAAGTGACCAAACAACACATTGACAAAGTTCCGGACCACTACATCCGAAAACAAACCACCGCCAACGCCGAACGATACATCACGGCAGAACTCAAAGATCAAGAGGCTCAGGTCCTCGGTGCCGAAGAAAAAGCCACCGCTCTCGAAAGTGACCTCTTCCATCGAGTAAGACTAAGGGTCGCCGAACATGCTGGTTCACTCCTCCAAACCGCTCGTGCAATCGCCGAAATCGACGTTCTCTCCAACTTCGCCGAAGTCGCAACCGTGAGGGCATACACCCGCCCCGAGGTGGTCGAAGCCGATGTCTTGACCTACCAATCCGGTCGTCATGCAGTTGTCGAAGCAAATAACGCCAATTTCGTTCCGAACGATCTCGAACTCGGAGAAGAGTTTCCAAGAGCGTTGATCATCACGGGTCCAAACATGGCCGGAAAGTCCACCTACCTTCGCCAAACTGCTCTGATCATTCTCATGGCGCAAATTGGCTGCTTCGTGCCATGCAAAGATGCACAAATTGGGATCTGTGATCGCATCTTCGCTCGCATCGGAGCCAAAGACGAACTCGCCCACGGGCAAAGCACCTTCATGGTCGAAATGGTCGAGTCGGCAAACATTCTCAACCATGCCACAGAGCGCAGTTTGGTCATTCTGGACGAAGTTGGTCGCGGAACCTCTACGTTCGACGGCCTCGCTATCGCCTGGGCAATGATCGAACACTTGGTCGGAATGAGATCCAAAACTCTCTTCGCTACCCACTATCATCAGCTCAATGAACTCGAACAGTCAATGCCGACGGTTAAAAATTTCCGGGTCGCCGTCGAGGAGTTTGGCGACGATATTGTTTGGACCCATCGAGTGCTTCCCGGCGGGGCCGACCGCTCGTACGGAATCCATGTGGCCCGAATGGCTGGAGTACCACAACCCGTCCTCAACCGAGCCAACGAAATTTTGCACGAATTGGAAAACACCGACACGCCACGTGCAATCCCAATTTCAACCCAAAAACTGCAAATGACCCTGTTCGAAGCCGAACGCCCACCCGTCCTCGATGAACTCGAAAAGGTGAACGTCAACGCCCTCACCCCCTTGGAAGCCTTGCGTCTGCTGGACGACTGGAAAAAGAAATTTAGTTCCGGGATATAAAGCCTTTACTGGCCCGAACTCATTCGACCCTTTGCGCCAACATAAGTCTTGAACACATAATCCCTCTTCGCCTGATCTTGGTGACAGAACATGCACGATTCCAATTTCCCGTCCATTGTTACTTTAGTAGTGAACGCATCAATCGAGGCAAACTGCCAATCCCCGCATTTCGGGTTGTAGCCTTTCTCTCGCTTTATCATAACTGTCGACAAAACCGGGGTCTTAAAGCTTTCCTCCAACTTCTCTTTCACGATCACGGAGCCAACCGGAAACTTCCCGCCCTTTTCCATCGCCTTTTCGCCGACCTTGTTCACATAAACGGTAATGACTCTCTGAAAGTGCGGATTCACTTTCTGCTCCGCCTTAATCATCGCCATCGAAGCAGGTGCACAAAGAAGATCAAACTTGCTCGACAATCGAACCGGCGTTGAATTCGCTTTTTTCCAGCCATGAAAGCCCTTTATTAACTCCAAAGTTGTTGCTTTACCTTTGCGTGGTTCCATCGACACACAAGCAACAACCAAGACCATATTTGTCACCAAAAGAACCCCTTTTCCGCCCGAAACCATACTTCCATTGTAAGGCAATTGGCCATCCTTTCGGTCAAAAAAATCAGCGCGAACTTAACCTTCCATTAACGGTCCTTTGACATTGACTTAACAATGTCCAGCTTTAATTGATGCCAAATGCGAAAAGCTTTTACACTTATTGAACTTTTGGTCGTTATTGCCATCATAGCCATTCTAGCCGCCATTCTATTCCCAGTTTTTGCCCAGGCGAAATTGGCAGCCAAGAAGACGGCTGACCTTAGCAATACTAAGCAAATCGGAGTTGCTCTGCAACTCTACCTTGCCGACAATGACGACGTATTCATGCCGAGTAATCACCGAGAGAACAACTCATCCGCCAACGAGGTTCACTGGAGTTGGATGCTGCTGCCATACATGAAGAACGAACAACTTTTTGTCAGTCCAGTTGATTCTATTGGAGGCTGGGCCCCGGGCTGTGCAAACCGAACCAACGATAATCGTGGATTTGGCGAGCCAGGTATCCAGAGGGCGGTTGACGGTTGTGCTGCTCAGGGCTATGCTCCAGGTGTATATACCCTTCAAGTAGGTCGCATTTCCTATGTGGCTAACCAGTCAATCATTGGCAGAAAGCGATCCGATTCCGATACCTCTAATGTTGTCAACTCAACTGCCGTTGACGGCGTGAGCCAGACTATCCTTGTTGCGCCAGCAACTGAAAAGCAATATTGCATGCAAGCCAGTACCGGTGGCGAATTCCGAACGTATCGGCCGGCATTTGGAATCGGTCGAAGTGGACAAAGAGACCTTTCCGGTTCGAGCCTCCCGGTTGCAGCCGATCTTCCATTAGAAGCATTGACAGTGTCAGGTAACAACGCAAATCAACTTGGAAAATACGTTGGAAAAGGAACGGTTGGTGGAGTATTCAGCTGCGAATTGCGAACAACAAATGGTGGTGCTGTTCATACACTTCGATACACAAATGGCGGTCGATTTACGGACGGCAATAACTATGTGATGTGCGATACTAGCGCAAAGTATAAGAACACAATGGCTACATTCAATCCAAAGCAATTTATGTGGGGCAAGGCGGCTTACTCACTCGGTGGTTTGCCGGTCATGGATCCTGCGACTGGACTAGAAGTCCAGTAGGAACTTCCTTTGTTATCATTGCCCTAACCTTTGATTAGGTTGGGGCATCTTGTTATTTACCATGTTTATACTTACCGTTGTCGCACTTTCGTTACCCCTAGTACTTCCTACGAGAATGACCGATCCGGTTGAGTTTGATGCCGATGATCCGGCGTTTATGTTCAATCGCAAGGAACCAGACAAGTCCTTGATCTTAGGCACTGACAAGGAGAAGTCGCCCGGCGGCGGTCTTTATGCGTTTGGTTTAGATGGTCGAATGATTGCAAAAGTAAAAGGGCTGGATCGGCCCAATAATGTTGATTCGGTCGAAGATTTTTCGACGCCAAACGGCTCCATCCACCTTGCCGTTGTAACGGAAAGGCTTCAGAACCGGCTCCGAGTTTTTGCGGTTTCGTTTTCTGGAGAAACTTTTCGAGATGTTACTGGCCAAACCGAAGTCTTTAAGGGCGAGAGTGGGGAGGATAAGGCACCAATGGGAATCGCTTGTTGGCAGAAAAACGGTCGTACGTTTGCCTTTGTGACCCCTAAAGCTGGCCAAACTAGCCGACATGTCGAACAACTTGAATTGAAATTCAATTCGGTAACTCAGAAAGTTGACGCCCAATCTGTCCGTCGATTTGGTGCCTATAGTGGCAAGAAAGAAACCGAATCCATTGTTGTTGATCCAAGGACTGAAAGGGTCTTTTACAGTGATGAAGGCGTTGGTGTTTGGGCGTATGACGCCAATCCAAATGGAAAGGATAGTGCGGTTGGTCTCATTCGGAACCCCGAACATCAAGGCGATCACGAAGGGTTGGCGATAATGGGAGACACCTTGATTTCCACTGATCAGCGAAAAGATGAATCTGTTTTTTGGTTTTATAATGCGCGGTCCCTGGTTCCTTGCGGCGGATTTCGATCGCCAATTGATGAAACCGATGGAATCGACATCATTGATCAAAAAGGAGGGTCCCGTTGGATGGCGGCGATGAATAGCAAAGGTCGAAACTTCGCCCTTTTCCCTTTAGATTCCATCTGGAAAGCAACTAAGCCGCGGCTGGGGAGTCGCGTTCTTCAAAGACCGACTGGAAGCGGTGATCCCTATGGATCAGTCAGTTGGCAATTCGATACAACTCCATGGAACTTCTTGTTACTATCAAGTGTGAAGAAGCGCTGAAAATGTGGGTTCTTTTTTCTTTTTCCCCTGAACCAATTTGGGCGATGCCGTCGCGCAAAGCAAAGCGGACTTGCTCGCCAATCGAACCGGCTTGGCGTTACCTTCATCCAGCCTTGAAATCCTTTGACAAGCTCTAACGTGGGAGCCCCATGTCCACTCGTAGCAACACCTGCAACTCCTAGCGTTACGCCGGCAATAAGTAGCACACTTCTTCCGAATGAGACCATCTTTTCATTATAGGGCAACTTGATTTTTTCGTTGAAAAAGAACCAAAATCACAGCCCTAATCGGGACCACATTCCGTCGATCCGATTCACCACATCTTCTGACATCGTAATCAACTTGGGATAGTTGCGGTTAAATCCGTTTTCGCCCGGCCACTTATGCGTGCAGTCAAACCCAATCTTTCCGCCAAATCCTTCCGCAACGGATGCATGATCGAGTTGGTCAACCGGACCCTTCGTCAACAAAATGTCACGCGACGGGTCACAGTTGGCCCCAATCCTAAACAGCACTTCACCAAGGTCTTGAACATTGCAATCTTCGTCGAAGATGTACACAAATTTTGTAAACGCCAGCCCCCCCAAGCCCCAAATGGCATTCATGACCTTATAGGCATGACCGGGATACTTCTTCTTTATCGAAACGAAAGCCATGTTATGGAAAGTCGCCTCAACCGGCAGATTCATGTCGACAATTTCCGGAACCGTGAGCTGGATCATTGGCATGAAAATCCGTTCAACGGCCTTCCCCATCCATCCATCTTCCATCGGGGGCTGCCCCACAATCGTCGCGGGATACACTGCCTTCTCGCGCATCGTAATGGCGGTGATATGAAGAACGGGAAAGTCCTCTGCCAACGAATAGTAACCAGTGTGATCACCAAACGGACCTTCTAACCTTCGTTCCGAAGGATCAACGTATCCCTCCAACACCATTTCCGCATCCGCAGGAACCATGATGTCCACGGTTTTTGCCTTAACCAGTTCAACATTTTGCTTTCGCAAAAATCCAGCAAACAGCATTTCATCAATTCCGGGTGGAAGGGGAGAAATGGCGCTAAAAGTATAAGCAGGATCGCCACCAAGGACAACGCACACCTCCAGGTTCTTCCCCTTAGTGCCCGCATCTTCCATTTGTCTCATGCCGGACTTGTGCATCTGCCAATGCATGCCGCACGTGTTCTTGTCATGAATCTGTATTCGATACATCCCGACATTTCGCTTGCCCGTATTTGGATCGTTCGTGAACACCAAGGGCAGCGTGACAAAGGGACCTCCGTCTTCGGGCCAACAGGTCAAAACCGGCAGCTTGTTTAAGTCAATGTCGTCCCCAGTCCAAACAATATCCTGGCACTGCCCTTTCGAAACGGTCTTGGGCGGGACATTTTTCATCTCCCCAAAGAGCCATGGCAGCTTCTTCAGCGCCTCAATCTTGCCGCTTGGCAACTCAGGTTTAAGAAGCGACGCTATTCGCTGGGCGTGCTCTTCAAAGTCATCGCAAGATAACGCCATGCTCATTCTCTTTCGAGTTGCCATGGTATTGATCGCAACCGGAAATTCGTATTTTCGCGTATCAGTAGGTCGAGATTGAGGGTCAATGGACGGATTGCGCATGACGGCGCTCAAAGGGTTCGGTGACGACGTGCGGTGAGTCGGCCCGACTACATTTTCAAACAGCAAAGCGGGACCAGCCTTCTTAACAACCCGGTCCGTAATCTCTGTGATTTCCAAATAAGGAGAGATCGGCTCGCTAATTCGTTTCAGCTCTCCCTTAGACTCCAAAACTTCAAGAAAATGCTGAAAGTCACGATACGCCATTCACTTCTAGTCTACGCCGTATGCGAAATGAAAGTGTCTCCCACAAAGTGCTGGAACCGGTTAAACTAACACCATGAATCGAATAATATTGTTTTGTTTAGCACTTGTCTCGATCTGCTTGGTTGGTTGTTCGCATACTTCATCCGAATCAACCGTAAATGCCGACGGATCGTGGTCACGAACCCTAAAATTAACCGTGAGCAAAGGCATGACCGATGATAAATGGGCCGACATCTTTGCCATGCCGGGTCCAGATTGGAATAAGTCCGAAGAAATTAAGGAATCGGAGAAAATCACGACTTTAAAGCGAAGTTTCGACGCAGGAGAGGATCCAGTAACCGATATTATCATTCGGGAAAAAGGAACAACCAAGCTTAAGAATTACGTAATGGTTCGCAAGTTGCCCGGTAACAGGCTCGAATATTACGAGAAGATTGTCTTCATCACGCCAAACAACGAGAAGCAAGAAAAGGACATGGGCGACTTCATCAGTGAGCTCAAAAAAGCGATGCCGGATGGAGTGGGAACTGATGCCGATTATCAAGCGATCAGCAAGAAGACCAATGTCTCTATAAGCCGGATGTTTTTTGGACCAGACGGACATCTCTTTGGAACCCTCATCCTTAATCCAGACGGAGCCCTTCGGAGACTTCGGTCAAAACTCGGCGTCATCGAGAGCAAAATCCTGGCTGAACAATTTGGCGATCGGATGACCCAAGGCCAGCGAGATGATGTAGTTCGAAAACTGCTAACTTCGTTTGATAACAGCAAAGTGATGTCAAACGCAAAGCCTTCAGCTTCTCCGGAGCAATCGAGCCAATCGCAGGCGGATATGGTCGGAATGTCCGTCTCAGTTAGGCTTCCAGGAAAAGTCATTGAATCCAATGGTGAGATCGATTCATTTACGGGTGAAGTATTTTGGGACTTTGCCTCCAACTCAGCCGAACCCGAAGTTCTCGAATTGAGGGCAGTATGCCAACTCTAATGCGGAACATTCCACCGACAAGAACGTTTCATAATCTGGCTATGCGTTTTCTTCCTCTTATAGTTGCCCTCGTTCCATCGATGATATTTGCCTGGGGCGGAGATGGTCATAAGCAAATAGCCGATATTGCTTGGACGAAGCTGACGCCAACCGCCAAAGCGAAGC
Organism: Armatimonadota bacterium; assembly: GCA_031430115.1. GTDB lineage: Bacteria > Armatimonadota > Fimbriimonadia > Fimbriimonadales > Fimbriimonadaceae > Fimbriimonas. Next base: position 30,620 of record JANPAV010000093.1, read on the forward strand.
TTGCCAAAATTCTTGACGCTGGAGAAACATCGTTTCGAGTCGTTGGCGGAGATGTTCGAGACTCGTTCAGAAACTCTTCGACCTTTAGCGACTACATGAAAGGCAAAATGGATACGATTTATGAAGACATCATTCCTGGGATGAATTCGCGCTTCAACAAGAATATCGAATCCATTGGAAGAGAGGGAGTTCGATGCAAAACTTGGCACTACTACGACATTCCCATTCGCTTTACCGGAAAAGCTCCTGCCGTGGATTCATCCAATGCCGAAGTTGCCTTAAATCTGGCGATCTCTGAACTAACTAAACTCAGCGGTCAAGGACTTTCAGACCCTAAAATGGCTTGTTGGTGGACGTACTGGATCAATCACATAGTTGGTGACCTTCATCAGCCGCTTCACTGTGTAAGTAGCCATGAACATGACGCCGATGGAGACGCAGGCGGCAACAAATTCAAAATCACCGCTCCTGATGGCGAAAAGCCGACGAATCTTCACAGCTTCTGGGATGGCGGAATTGGTCGAGCAATCGGTGAAGAGCGAGAAAAAGGCAAGAATCCAAATGTCGAAAAAGTCACCGATAGATGGTCAACCGACAGTGCATTGATTCCAGCTCCTGAATTGGTTAAAGATCTGGAACCGATGAGTTGGATCAAGTCCGGCGCAAGATTAGCAGACCGAATCGTTTATGGCAATCTGAAAGCTGGTGATCGTCCCGATATGCAGTACTTATTTGAATCGTCAGCTCTATGCCGCAAACAAGCGGTTCTGGCAGGATTTCGACTAGCCGCGATTCTCAACAAAGCACTTGGCTAAAGTCGGCTAATCAATTACTGGTGAACCTTTCCGCCTTCCGTTGGCGTAACCTTTAATCGGGAGATGCGAAAAACTCTTCGGGAACAAATAGAGGCAAACAAACGAGGGAGCTTCCTGCTCGTTTGTGGCATGGTGCTCCTCATTACTGTCCTAGGCGCCACAATCGTCGGCATTTGGCATCCGAGGAACTGGCCGATTGGAGCCGCTGGCGGTCTCTGTTTGGCGCTCCTTTGCTCGTTTATTTCTCGAGTCTGGGGTTCAAAGATTGTGCTCAGCATCTCCGGCAGCCGCGAAGCGACCCAGCAGGAAGATCAAGTCTTGCGCAATGTCGTCGAAGAAATGACAATTGCATCCGGACTGCCGATGCCAAAAATTTACGTTATCGACGATTACGCGCCAAATGCCTTCGCAACCGGCCGTGACCCCCAAAACGGAATCGTATGCGTTACTACTGGCCTCCTTGCAAAGCTTAATCGCGATGAACTCCAGGGCGTCATGGCCCACGAGCTTTCTCACATCCGCAATTACGACATCCGGTACATGACAACCGTTTCAACCATGGCCGGGCTCATCGTCCTGCTCGCCGACGTCCTGCAAGGGCAACTTCGGTGGGGCTTCTGGGGTCGTTCACGCTCCAGCGACAACAATAATGGTGGCAACAATCCCCTCGGCATCATATTCCTGGTCCTAGGGCTCATTCTTGCCTTTACCGCTCCGATGCTCGGTTGGTTGCTCGAAATGGCGGTAAGTCGAAAGCGAGAGTACTTAGCCGATGCTAGTGCTGCCGAAATGACCCGCTATCCCGAAGGTCTTGCCAGCGCACTCCGAAAGATTTCCGAAGACACCGACATGCTCGAAGCGGGAAATCGAGCGACCCAACACATGTACATTGTCAATCCGCTCAAGCTGATGGAAGAACACCAAGACTTGCTCAGCACTCACCCTTCGACCGAATCCCGGATCAAAGCTTTGCTTGGTGATGCCGAATATTATGCCAAGCAACGCAAATTCGGGTTCAAAGTTTAACCTCTAAATTCGTCGAAGCGGATAGAATGATCGGCAATGAGTTCGCCGTTGATAGTTACCGCCTGGAGAGGACATGAGCACTTTGCCAAGTGGCTCGTACATGAACTTCAACCAAAAGTTATCGTTGAACTTGGCGTCGACTACGGGTTCTCCAGCTTCACGTTTGCCACTCCCGGCATCGGTCAAGTCTATGGTGTAGATAGCTTTGAAGGCGATCCCGAAGCAGGACATCGCGACACTCATGACGATGTGATGAAGCGTCGCGACGAGCTCGGAATCAAAAACCTCACGCTCATTCGGGGCTACTTCTCCGACGTCGCCAAGACTTGGGACCAAGAAATCGACCTCCTTCACATCGATGGTCGGCACCGGTTTGAAGATGTCAAAGAAGACTTTGACATCTGGAGCAAATTCGTCCGCCCCGGCGGAGTGATTCTCCTTCATGACACCTGCGTCGACAAGGAACCCTATCAAGTCAATCGGTTTTTCGCCGAAATCACGCTTCCGAAAACCAACTTCGAGTTCAGCAACGGCCTCGGCATTGTCTCCACTGATCAAGCAATCATTTCAAAGATTGACCAAGTCTTCCACAACAAATTCGTAACCTCTGACCCAATCAGACTCATCAAACGCATCGGTCGCAAAATCAAGCGAACCATCAGTCCAGCGAAGTTCTAGTCTGCTAAGTTAGGTTCGAACTATAGGGATTTGCGGCATCGACTTCATATTCGAGACTGCCTGATCAGGAGGATCACAGCGGTTAGCCAGGGATCATTGTTTCAATCAAGCCCAAAGCGTAGATTGAATCAATGACCCCTGGGAGCTGGTAACCGTCCCCAGTCCAAGGTCGCTTGAGTTAAGCCATAAAACGGAAAACATGAATAGAAGCGACCCCGGTTGTTACAACCGCCTCATTGAAAAAGCTTATTCGCATCGGTAGCCTTTTTCCCCGGTACCGTTCCCGCACCATTCAACCAGCAAGGACGTGGGATTGACAACAAAAACCGACCTTTGCTTACGAAAAATTTCCCTGCTCTAACCTACGAACTTCAAAACCTAAAGTAGATTGCAAAGTTCAAGCCCTAAGCTCGCAGAAATACCTGCCGAAGCCTATTACGGGATGAACCGAGGAATTTATACCGGAGCGAGAGGAATGATGACGACCACCCAGTGGATGGACGTCGTTTCGAACAACCTCGCCAACGCAGGAACCGATGGATACAAGGCCGACACTCTCGCATTTTCCGATGTGATGGTGAAGAATCTGTATGGCAACGGAGGCAACGGCCCACTCATCGGCACCCTTGGCAATGGACCACAAGGCATTGCAAATGCAATCGACCGAAGCGTCGGCACCATCAAGAACACCGGAAACCCGCTAGACTGCGCGATCCGAACCCCCCAAGGAATGTTCTCTGTTCAAGAAAACGGAAAGATGGTTTTCACCAGAAACGGTTCATTCACCGTGAACGCAGACCGAGATTTGGTCACCAATCAAGGACTTTTGGTGCTGGACAATCAAGGTCAAAAAATAAACCTACCCGGGACCGAACGACTTGAAATTGACGCTGATGGTCAAGTCCATCAGGGAAACAATGTCGTCGCAACTCTCGGAATCTATGACGGTGAGTTTTCCAAATCAGGCAACAACATTTGGGCGTCAAATGACGCCAAATTGATGCCCGGCGTGTCCCTTGCTCAAGGCGCTGTAGAAAGCAGCAATGTAGAGCCAGTCGGCGCAATGATAGATCTCATCAAAATTCAACGTTCCTTCGAGATGAGCCAGAAGTCAATCCAAACTCAGGATGAAATGACCGGAAAGCTTTTCGAACTTTTAAATCGACGTTAGTTCCCTAGCTGGAACCATGACTAGCTGAGCAGGATGCGAGGCTGAAGAAATGCAAAGGATGGCAAAAACAATGAATAGTCGCCATGTTAAGATCGTTAAATACATCCGCAACCGGAATGGTTGCCCAACAATTTAATCTGGACGTAATCTCGAATAATCTCGCGAACGTCAACACCACAGGTTTTAAGCACCAACGTGCCGAATTTCATGACTTGGTCTATCAGACTGTCCAAGCAGCGGGAACATCGGTTGGTGGCAATTTCAAAACCCCAACTGGTGTCCAATTTGGACTCGGTTCCATGGTTTCAGCGACGGCCAACGATCTGGCGCAAGGCGCCTCAACCAGCACTGGCAACTCCCTTGACCTCATGATCATCGGCGAAGGATTTTTCCGAGTCCTTAAGCCAGATGGCGGATTTGGATACACAAGGGACGGAAGCTTTAAGAAGGATGCTACCGGACTGATTGTCAACAGTAGCGGATACCCCCTCGTGCCTCAAATTACCATTCCCGAAGGAGCAACCCAAATTTCAATTGGACAAGACGGCACCGTCGAAGCGTTGCTCGCTGGCAGTGCAACTCCAACAAAAATTGAACAGATCAATTTGGCAATGTTTGCCAACGCAGCCGGATTAACCCGATCAGGTGAAAACATCTGGGTCGAGAGCGCCGCGAGCGGCTCTCCAAACTTAGTAGCCGGCGGTACGAGTGGAGCCGGAACAATTTCGTCCGGATACCTCGAAGGATCAAATGTCTCTGTCGTCGAAGAGATGGTCCGAATGATCACTGCCCAACGAGCCTACGAGATCAACTCGAAGGCAATTCAAACTTCGGACGACATGCTCCAAGTTCTGAACACCCTCAAGAGATAAGCCATGATAACTAGCTTTATTGCCGCAACCTTCATATCCGGAGCTTTGCCGACCCTAACGGTTCGAGTCGAAGGCGATGGATTCCTAAGGTTTGCAAAGAACAATCAAATGCTGTATTGCCGACAGGCAAAACTCACCGCAACCGCCCAAGGGTTGATGGCATCAGATGGCTCCGTGTTACTTCCGCGACTGGTTGCGCCAACGGGAACAACCAAGGTTGAAGCGTCAATCGACGGCACAATCACGGCAACTCTTCCAAACGGAAGAAAGCAACTTGGTCGATTTGTCATCGCAATATTCGATCCAAAAACCGCCTTCATCAATGTTGGCAATTATGTCTCGACGTCGGCAAGACCAACGCTCACAAATCCCGGAGAATGGATTGCGGGAGTCATTCGTTCAAATGTCCTAACGTCTTCACCAAACACAACACCAATCGTAGCAAGCAACTCCAAGGCACCGCAAACGTCAGCGGCAAGATTTGTGACCACGAAAGCCGAAGTAAACGTACATTCGAAATCCGAAATAGACACCGATAAGACGGAGCAGATACTTCTTGGTTCAATTGCCAAGATTGATGGAGATCCTGAATTGGTTCAAAATCTCAGCAGAGTCGACTTTGGACGGGCACCGCTCTTCGGTTCTAAGCGGGGCTTGACCCTTATTCATGTTCGCGCCCAAATCGCAGCCGCCGGTATCGATATTCGAAAAATCACCATTAACGTTCCAGAGGGAGCCATCGTTGAACGTCTTGGGCAAATTCTAAAACAAGAGTCCATTGACGAAGCCGTCAACAAAGCGATAAAGGCGAAATTCGGTTTTGAGACAAAGATTGAGCAGAAGTACAAAGGCAATCCGGTCTCCCTCCCGAACGGACCAGTCACGATTGATGTCACCCAGCTCAACCTAAACAACAGCGAAATCTCAGGAATCCTCGATATCGCAGTTAAAGGAAAAATCACGAACTCGGTTCGAATCAACTATACGTTGCCCCAACTTTCGATGATCAAAAAGGGAGATGTTGTGCGTTTGCGCTTAGTTTCCAATTTTGCCAACGTCGAAGTCAATGCGAAGGCAACCACTATGGCCTACCTTGGTCAATCAATTTCGGTGCAAACCGACAATGGCACCATACATACCGGAACCCTTATTGGGGCAAACCTTGTGGAAGTGAAATTATGAAAATCATTTGTTTATTAGCAATAACTTTGACGACATTTGCATTTGGTCAACAGACTAAATCAGATGAAAACTTCGGATCCTTGACTCCGAAAGTCTATAGTTCACCCTTTCACACTAGGACTGCCTACCGGGTGGGCGATCCACTAACGGTCATCATTAGCGAGACGAACAACTCTACGTTTCAAGCCAATACCCAGAATAACAAAAAGGAAGCGGCTAAGAACGGACCCAATTCGGTTCCATTACTTGATTGGCTCAAAGTCGGATTTCTCTCTACCCTGTCTGCAAGTTCAAACTCTGCAACCGACCAGGCCCTTTCTACTTCGGGACTCAGCTCGCAGCGAGGCAATTTGTCCGCAAAAGTAGCGGTCCTCATTAAGCAGATTTTGCCAAACGGAACGCTTGTCGTCGAGGGAACTAGATCCGTGAAGTTCGGACACGAAACCCAAATGATGACTCTAAGTGGTGTTTGTCGAAGAGACGACATCCGAATCGATAACACCCTGCTCAGCGAAAATCTTGCCAACGCCGAAATCAAGAGTGAAGGAATTGGTGCGATCTACAAGAAGCAACGACAAGGATTTATTTCGAAGGTACTAGGGTGGTTATTCTAATGAAATTCGTTTCTCTCATTTCTCTTGCCCTACTGGCAACTTTGTCTTTTGGTCAAACCAATCCAAAGGCTACAGCCGCAACAAAAGACAAGCAGCCAACACCAGAAGCACCGCAAAGAAATAATCGAGCAAGCCAAGAAATGGCTAGGCGTATCCAGAGCATGCAAAGAGCAGAAAGTAATGGCGTAAGTGTCCGAATAAAGGACATCGCTCGTTTTAGAGGCGTTCGTGGCAATACGCTCATGGGCATCGGAGTTGTGGTTGGGCTTAAAGGTACCGGCGACACCCGAAAAAACCCGCAAAGTGCAGCTGCAATTGCGAACTACATGAAGTCACTTGGTCAAGATGTCAATCCAGCTTTGATCGAGCCAAAGAACTGTGCGGTCGTCTTTGTCCGAGCAGAACTACCGCCCTTTGCAACCAACGGCCAGATTATGGACGTCACCGTCGCTTCGGCGGGTGATGCCCAGAGTCTGCAAGGAGGTTTGCTGCTTCGAAGTGAACTCTACGCAATCGGAGACAAAGAAACGGTTTATGCAGTTGGCGAAGGCCAAGTCAGCATCGGTGGTTTTGGTGCATCGTCCGGTGGAAGTAGCCAATCAGTAGGATTTCTCACTTCTGGTCGTGTACCAAGTGGCGCAATTGTTGAGCAGGGAGCTCCAACCAAACTCGTTTACGATGGAAAGATGTATATCGAACTATCGGATGCAGACCTAACCTCCGCAAACAGAATTCAAGAAGCGATCAACAAAAAGTATCCGGACTTTTACGCTGAAGCAGAAAACGGTGGCACTATTGCCATCGATCTCCCGAAAGGAATGAGTGCGGTCCAAGCAATGTCTCGACTAGAAGAGATCGTTGTGATGGTCGACAATGCCGCAGTCATCGTTATCAATGAAAAGACAGGGTCAATCGCAATTGGAGGCAATGTTAAGATTGCACCGGTAGCCATTGCCAGCGGATCAATCAGTGTAAAGATCGAAGAATCAGTCAGCGTTTCACAACCAAATCCGTTTGCCAAAGGCGAAACGGTGGTGATCGGCAATCAAAAGGTCTCAGCAGATCAAGGTGAAGCTGACATTGCGGTAGTTGCCCCAAATACGACCGTAGCTGACCTTGCTCGAATCTTCCAGGAGCTTCGTCTCAAAGCCAGCGACATCATCAACATTCTTCAAATTCTCCGTCAACAAGGTGCCCTAAAAGCAAAGCTGGTGATCCAATGATGCCGGGCAGCCTTCAAGTGGCAAAAGTTATGGATTCCATGACGGAAGCCAAAAAAGACCTTGAAAAACTGAAGAAAGCAACTGACGGATTGGAAGCGTTCATGTTCAAGTCCTTGCTCCAAAGCATGGGCGGAAAGAAAGGACTCTTCCCCACCAAAATGCCAGGCGGCGAAATTTATCGCGATATGTTCGAATCCAACATGTCAAACATCCTCGCCGAGAGAGGCTCTCTTGGAATCGGTAACACGATCTACTCAAAGGTCGCGCCACTGGTGTTGGTCCAAGCCGACCTTCGACATCAGAAGCATTTGCAAGCTCAACAACGAATTAAACAATCATCGCCCGAGAAAAAGATATGAAATCCCGACAACTACTAAACATGTGGACCGAATGGCTCACTGCGTCCGAAAAAATGCTGCGATGCCTGCACGAGCAGACCGTGGCAGTTACACTCAGAGACGTCCAACGAGTCGAACGACTACAACCTGAACTAGATGAACTCACCGAGATGATTCGTATCATCGACAGTAAAGCATTGACAGAAGCTAAATGGCTGGCCGAAGAACTTGGAGCATCCACTCTAAGCCTTCGAGGTCTTGTTTCGGTACTAGATAAGACCGAGGCAGCTCAAGTTCAATTAACCGCGAACAAGGTACTTTCCGCGTCACAAAATATCCAAGATGTGGTCTATAAAAACCGCAAGTTGTTTGAAAGTGAAATGACCTTCATTAACGGGACCCTCACGCTAATCGCTAAGGCAGCAGTTTCCGGAAAGAGTCCATATAGAACCCGAAAGAATAATTCTGTTTCGGTACTTGTCGATGCCGCTGCCTAAAGGAGATAAACGCTATGCCTAGTCCATTCCAAGGAATTGAAACTGCAAGTCGAGCCCTTCGAGCATTTCAAAGAACACTCGATACCACCGGTCACAACATTGCGAACGTCAACACGCGCGGTTATTCTCGCCAAGTTGTGGGTCTTTCTGCCACAACGCCCAACATCGAATGGGCCCATGGGCAACTAAGCATTGGATCTGGGGTCACCGTATCGACCATTAGTAGGATCCGAGACGGGATGCTCGAGTCGAGACGCCAAGAAGCCTACTCCGAACAAGGACGTTCAGAAGGATCATTGAACAACCTTGAAAAGATCCAATCAACCTTTCTCGATGTTCAAGGTAGGGGAATCAGTACTGCTCTCTCCACATTTTACAATTCGTGGTCAGCCTTAGGGTCAAACCCTACTAGTGCCGCTAACCAAATGCAAGTTCAATCGGCAGGCAGGGACTTGGCAAATAAGATCAGTGGCACTTATGCACAACTGAAATCTCAAGATGCATCTCAAACGGATCAAATCAACCAGACGCTTTCAGATATTCAAGCAATTGCCAACCAAATTGGCGAGATTAACGACCAAATCAAAAAGCAAACCGTAGAAGGAGGATCTCCAAACGATCTGTTTGACCAAAGAGATACTCTGATTTCCGATCTTTCCAAGCTTGTAAATGTAGATACCCATGTCGCAAGCGATGGAACCACGTCGGTTTTTGTGGGAAGCTTTACCCTTGTGGATCAAGTTGGAGCGACCCAGTTCCCCACAACTTTTAATGCCGCATCAAGCACAATATCCAATTCAATTGCTACTTGGTCAGTGACCGGTGGCAAGCTAAAAGGACTGTTTGACAATTCGAATCAAGTGACTGGCTATAAGAGTCAACTAGACAACCTAGCCAACACACTACGAACTCAAGTCAATTCGATTCATGCCGCTGGCTTTACATCAACTGGTGCAACCGGTCAGGACTTCTTCAACGACTCAAATCCACAGACTGGTGCCGCAGATTTCGCCTTATCCGCTGGCGTAGCTGCAAGTGCCAATAATATTGCCCTTGGAAATACGACGGCGGCTGGTGACGGCTCCACAGCATTGGCACTTTCTGCTCTTCGCGACGTTAAGTTTGCGAGCTTCGGTAGTCGTACTTCGGAAACTTTCTTTGCCGATCTTGCCAGTACGGTTGGCCGAGACGTGAGTGTCGCGAAAAACGAAGTTGACACCGCAAATGCTCTGAGCGAACAACTTGAGTCCCAAGTGCAAGATGTTGCCGGAGTAAGTCTAGACGAAGAAATGTCAAACATGCTCAAATTTCAACGTAGCTATCAAGCCGCAGCCAAAGTTCTTAACACGATGGACTCATTGATGGGTGATCTCATAAATATGCTCCGATAGGTCAAAAAGGTAAAGAATGCAAATACAAAATACCGATATTTATACTAGGAGAAATCGATGAATCGAGTTAGTACCTCTTACCAATACAACTCATCGCAGAGCCAGATTCAAAAATCTGGAAACGCATACTTTGCGGCTCAGCGAAGAGTCTCCACCGGAAGGAGAATCAATGACCTTGGCGATGACCCAACCGGCGTAAGCAATATCATTTCGATGTCGAGCGTGAAAGCCGGCTTAGCCCAGTTCTCTGCCAACCTTGATCGGGCAAATTCACGATTAGCCTCCACGGAAAACTCATTTGCCGAAGTAACGACGTTGCTTAATCGAGCAAATGCCCTCACTGTTAGTGGAGCAACCGCAACCATTGGACAAAACGAACGTCAAGCAATGGCGTCTGAAATGACTTCAATTCGGGATCGTCTGGTCCAGCTTGCCAACAGCAAGGATGGAAACGGTGACTATATCTTTGCCGGAACTGCGGTCAAGACGACTCCTTTTACCGTTGCATCCGGCGTCATCACCTATAACGGTGATCTCGGCTCAGTCAAAGTCGAAGCGGCTCCGGGTCAAACCATGGATCTCTCGATCAGTGGATCACAATCGTTCTTCACCACGGCGTTCGACACATTAACGTCCACGATCACGGCATTGCAAAATAACGATACTGCAAGTCTAAGCAATGCTTCATTGACGAACATTCAGGCAGGCTTACAAACTTCAAACCAATATCGGGGAGAAATAGGCAACCGTATGAGGACCGTTACGGATTACCAATTCGACCAAACTCGACGTATTGAGGAACTCACCAAAGGTGTTTCAGATGTCACCGACGTAGATTTAGCGCAAGCGATAACGGACTATCAAAGTGCTCAAACGGCTTATCAAGCCGCCCTCCAAATGGCTGGACAAGGAAACAAGCTAAGCCTAATGGATTTTATTAGAGGATAGTAATGATGACGTTAAAAGGAACAAGATTCGGAAACATTGAATTCGTAAAAAGTGATGTAATTCATTTTCCCGAAGGGATGATTGGATTTCAAAATCTGCGTAAGTACGTGGTCGTTCACACGAAGGAAGGTAGTCCATACCGATGGCTCCAATCCGTCGAGGAGCCACAACTTGCGTTCCTCGTGTCAATTCCGGAGTCTTTTGTAGCAGAGTACGCACCAGAAATTAGTAACTGTGAAGCTGAATCGCTGGGATTGAAGCCGGAGACACCCCACCTCATCTTAGTCACAACGACCATTCCAGCTGGTCAACCGACCCTTGCCACAGCAAATCTTGCCGCTCCAGTGATCATAAACTTGGAAACTCGTAAAGCAAAACAAGTCATTTTAGAAGATGAAGCGTATACTATTCGATATCCGATATTTTCGGGTCAACAAGATGTTGCGAAACTTGCAGTAGCTTGATCCGACAATTTAGGATGCCACGGAGGGCGTAAGGATGCTGGTCCTCACCAGAAAAGTAAACCAAACGATCGTTATTGGAGACAATATTGAAGTTGTCGTTCTCGAAGTTCGAGGCGAACAAGTACGTCTTGGTATCCGAGCGCCTCGGGATGTTTCAGTTCACCGAAAAGAAATTTACGAGCAAATTGCTGAGGAAAACCGGGGAGCATCAGATGTTAGACCCGAAGACATCCCCGAATAATGAAATCGCGTTCCAGGACCGCCTCACTGTGGTCGGAAACGCGAGCTTCATTTGTTTCATTGTTTCGGTTGTTTATACGGTTTTGTTTATTGGCAATGCCAAATTATCGCTTTCAACCCTGGTACTCCTTGCCGCTCCCTTAGTCGCAACCGGATTGACCGTTCTGATTGGCGCATTTTTCAAAGATCTTGTCCCGAAGCGCATTCTTTCCATGCCCCTCAATTTGACCATTCCAATAATTTGGTGCCTGCTCTGCTTTCTAGCGGTCATCCTTATTTCAACTCAAGAAACGGGTTCGGGTCGAGCCCCAGAAGCCCTGTTACCTGCCCTTGTATGGGCCAAGTTATCGAATCTCATTCCCGTTCTTTTTGCACAGATAACTGGGCTCTCAATCATCGTCTTGATAACCAAGGAAAACGCCTGATGCAAGTTCACTTTGGCGTTGAACTCCTCAATCCAGAATGGGAAAATGCGGTGGTTTGCATTGGAACATTTGATGGTGTTCATTTAGGGCATCAACGAGTCGTTGCCCAGGCGGTCGAACGAGCCAAAGAGCTCGAAATACCCGTCATCATTGTTACGTTCGATCGGCACCCAGCCGCTATCCTAAACCCAGCGAAAGCTCCAAAAGCAATTGCCTCACTAAAGATGAATTTGGAACAACTGCAGATTCATGGTGTTGGTTTGACCGTTGTGGTGGCGTTCAATGCTTGGTTGAGCCGAATGTCTGCCGAAGAGTTCTTCCAGTCAATCCTTGTCGAAAAACTTAAGGCTTCTTGCCTTGTGGTTGGCCACGATTTTGCAATGGGTAACGGGCGAGAAGGAAATACGGAGTGGCTCAGCCAAAGGATCGAGACTATCATTGTCCCCCCATTTGAAGTAAACAACTTAAGGGTAAGTTCCAGCGTGATTCGTGAAGCAATCACGACAGGAAACCTAGAATTGGCAAACAGCCAATTGGGCCGAGGCTTTGAAGTACAAGGATTTGTCATTCACGGGCAAAAATTGGGAAGGACGCTTGGATTTCCTACCGCGAATATCGCCCGAAGCTTTGACCAAATCATGCCGAGCGATGGGGTTTATGCATCGTGGTTCTTTGTCAATGGAAAGCAGTTCAAATGTGCGGCCGCAATTGGAACTCGTCCAGCAGTCGGCGGTACCGAGCGAACAATTGAAGCGTATCTCCTTGACTACCCCGGCGAATCTCTCTACGGTCAACACATTCGGTTGCGACTAGAAAAATACTTGCGACCAGAAGCAAATTTCCCTTCAATTGAAGATCTGAAGAAGCAAATGTCGAAAGATGTCGAATCCGTTCGGCTCGAGCTGGCGTAACCTAAAAATAACATGGCAACAGGAAAAAAGATTCTCGGCGTAACCGGCGGCATCGTTGGACTACTTTTACTCGGGAAGATTGGCCTGGGATTTTTAAACCAACCCGATGACAAAACACTGATTACAGAAGCAATCAAGGAAGCCCAAAAAGCCAGTAGAGAAGGACGTCCCGGGGGCGTCATGGACTTTTTGAGTGTCAGCCTCAATGTAAATGGTGCGGAAGTCGAAGGAAATCGTCGAGAAGTCTGGAACATGATCAAAGATCAAAAGCCAGACATCGAATTCACAAAAATTGAACCCATAATTACGGGCGAAGATGCCCGATTTGAGTCTCCTGCGAACGTAAAAGTAGGGATTGCAATGATCTCAAGAACAGTCACAATTCCCAATGTCGTGATCAATTTAAAGAAGGAAGAAGCTCGGGAGTGGTTCATTATTCCAAAAAAATCTTGGAAAATTACACAAATCCGCGCCCCTATGGAAGATCTCACGTCCCTCTTTATGGGCAACTGAAATAGTTGAAACCATTTGCATTAAGCAAGTGTTAACTATTTCTGGGTATAACGCCCTCGCAGAATTTACGAATTCAAGAGCCGTACTTTCCGCGATAGACAGGAGGATAACAAATGAAAAACACTCTAATGATTCTCGTCGTCGGTGCACTTTTGGGCACCATGTTGGTCGGTTGTGGTTCAGCAACTGAAGGCAACGGTAACGGTCCTGACGGAGCTACACCTACAACTAAGAGCGGTGACCCATCAGCCGCTGGAACTGTAGATAAGGCTGGAGAAAATGCTCCAATGGACGCAAACAAGCCTGCAAACCCTTAGTCTGAAGAAATACTAAGGAAAAACAACAATCGGCTCCCAACTGGGAGCCGATTTTGTTGTTAAAGCGGTAGATTAAGTCAACTTCATGCTTGATCCGCGCATAACTAAGCTCGCCGAATTGCTCTGCAATCACTCCTGCGAACTCAATAAGTCCGACAGTTTGCTCATTCACGCCTTCGATATCCCCGAAGAAGCCGTCGCCGAAGTCGTGAGAGTCGCCCAGTCCATAGGTGCTAAAGTCGTCGTCAGGCTGGAGAGCAACGTCATCAAGCGTCAAATGATGCATGGCCTTACCCTCGAAAACACCCAGCTTATCGCTCAAATCGAAAAGTATGAAATGGAGCAAATGACGGCCTATATCTCAATGCGAGGAACCCACAATTACGCTGAACTCGCCGAAGTCCCAAGCGATAAAATGAACCTTTGGTCCAAGGAATACTCCACCCCGGTCGTATTCGGTGTCCGAGTCCCCAAAACCAAATGGGTCGGTCTCCGTTGGCCAACCCCAGGCATGGCTCAACAAGCAAACATGAGTACCCATGCATTCGAAAAGTTCTACTTCGACGTTTGCACCATGGATTACGATCGAATGGAAAAGGCGAGCCTACCGCTGCAAGAACTCATGAGCAAAACTGACCGAGTTCGATTAGTCGGTCCCGGCACCGACTGCACCATGAGCATCAAAGGCGTCGGCGCCGTTGCCTGTTTCGGACGGCGCAATATCCCCGACGGTGAATGTTTCTCCGCCCCCGTCCTCGACTCCGTCAATGGCGTCGTCCAATACAACACCGTATCGCTCTACCAAGGAACCGAGTTTAAAGACATCCGGTTTGTCATCAAAGATGGCAAGATCATCGAAGCTACCGCCGGAGCCCAAACCGAGGCAATGAACAAAATTCTCGACACCGACGCCGGCGCACGGTACTTCGGCGAATTTGCCATCGGTTTCAACCCTTATGTCCTCCACCCGATGAAAGACACCCTGTTCGATGAGAAGATCGCGGGCAGCTTCCACTTCACGCCGGGCAATTCATATGACCCACCTGGTGGTAACGGCAACGTCAGCGCAATCCACTGGGACATCGTCAATATCCAACGCCCCGACTATGGCGGCGGTGAAATCTGGTTCGACGACGTCATGATCCGAAAAGATGGAATTTTTGTGACTCCCGAACTCGAAGGCCTGAACCCCGTGAACCTGAAGTAAGGAAGAATTGCAAGTGCGATGGCCAAAACCTTTAGTACGTCGCGAAATACTCTGAGGGCATTCGGTCTCCTTCTTCTAATTGTCGGTGTCGTCCAAATTGCTCGAATACCAAGCGACAAAGCGCATGTCCGGTCAACCAGCGACAAATTTCTGACCCAAGTCAGGAAATGCTGAAAAATTACAAAGAGAGAACTGGCAATGAACCCAAAGAGAATCTTGCTTGGATTCCCGGTGTGATCGATAAAGCCCCTAATCTGGTGCCAGCCTGCAATGGATTGGTTGCCTCTGCATGCATATTGGGGCCTGGGTCTTAGTTGTCTTCCAAAGCAAAACCGACCCCAACCCAAGTAAGTTCCAACACCGAAACGACTTCCTGAAGTTGTTAACCTGCCCAGCAATAATCCACTTCAGGAACTGGCAAAAACCCTAAAAGGGTGTCAACCAGCGCCAAAGGCGCGACTCTACTCTTAGCCTATGGGCGAAGCTATTGGTTAGGATTGCTTCAATCACTAACGTAGCGCTCGTAAATAATTATTCCCTGTTCCGTCACGAGCCTCTAAATGCTAATGCCCAGCGCCAAATGCGCACCTTTACTCTTAGCCTATGGGCGAAGCCCTAGGTTAGGATTGCCAAATACCTTGCGGCCTGAAGGGTCGCGCTAATACAATAGAAAACGTCATGCCGCAGTCCCTGTCCCAAATCGTCGTCCAAGCAGTCTTTAGCACGAAGGACCGAATTCCGAACCTGGAAGCACATATGAGACCTGAACTCTATGCCTATATAACCACTATTTTGAGAGAAGGAAAACACACGCCAATCATGATCGGTGGGCACGATGACCATGTTCACCTCCTCATTGGGCTATCTAGAACCGAGACCGTCGCCAAGATGATCGAATACACAAAAGTTTCCACTTCCAAATGGCTCAAGACGACAGGACGAAACCGGGAAAGCTTTGCCTGGCAACGCGGATATGCCGCTTTTGGAGTCTCTTATTCCAGTGTGAACCAAGCTATTGCGTACATCGCCAACCAAGAAGAACACCACAAGAAGGAGTCGTTTCAGGATGAATATCGGAGGCTCATGGAGGAGAACGGAATCGCCATCGATGAACAATACTGTTGGGAATAACGCGACCCTTCAGGCCGCAATTTTCTTGGTGATCGTAAACCTAGGGCTTCGCCCATAGGCTAATAGTAAAGCCGCACCTTTGGTGCTGGTCCTGAAAATCTGATGCTTCCCCGAAAATCAAACGTGAAACGTCCAATTCTTGGCTAGCATTGCACTTCGAAAAACGCCCAATGGGCCTGGCGGGTAAAATGAATCCTGAAATATGGAAACCACATTGGTCCTCATTAAGCCTGGCGGGGTATCACGCAACCTGATTGGAGAGATCACTCGACGAATTGAATCCCGAGACTTGAAAGTTGTTGGCCTCAAACTCATCAACGCAGAGCGAGCAACAGTCGAGGCTCATTATGCCGAGCATAAAGAACGACCGTTCTTCAAAGATGTGTGTGACTATCTCGTCAGCGGACCAGTTGTTGCCATCGCAGTAAAGGGAACCAACGCAGTAAAGGCCATTCGAGCAATGATGGGCGCAA
The DNA here is from genome assembly GCA_031430115.1 of Armatimonadota bacterium. Taxonomy (GTDB): domain Bacteria; phylum Armatimonadota; class Fimbriimonadia; order Fimbriimonadales; family Fimbriimonadaceae; genus Fimbriimonas. Next base: position 47,056 of record JANPAV010000093.1, read on the forward strand.
CAAACCCAATCGATGCTGCTCCTGGCACAGTGCGCGGAGACCTCGCATTATCGATCGACGACAACCTCACTCATAGCAGCAGCGACCCTGACGCAGCGGCAAGCGAATTAAGCCTTTGGTTCCCTGAAGGAACGGTCTAAATTCGGACAGTTTGTCCAATGTTTTGACCTCTGCAACCTACCATACAGTCAATTCGTAGCCTCTTTCATGCTGTCACATCCGTCACAATGGAGTAGTAATGATGAAAGAGGCTTTTCTTCCTTAGCATAACCGGCAACCAATATCGTGAGTAGTACTACCGTTTCTAACCGGCAATTCGAGAGATTCATTGTCGGATTCTTTCTCCTAACCCCACCAATAGGAGGCGTAGTAGTCCTCTATTACGCCCTTCAAGATCTCCAAAAGTTCAGCGTAACAATGGCTTGGTTGGCATATCTGGTCTTGTTGGTGTCTTCTCACATTAAGTGGGTGCGACCAATGTTGCGGCGTTATCCATGGCTCGCTTCGTACAAAGAAATTGGAGAGCGAAGCAACGCAAAGCGCGCCGACGGCTCGACGATGAAGTCTCGCCATCCAAAATTGGTGCAAAGTGCGCTGAAAAATCGAATGATTCGATCGGCATATCGACTATCATTCACCGCCGCACTCGCTCCGTTCTTCTGGCAAATGTATGCCCTCCATGGCAAACACTTCGCTTGGTTCTTTGGAATGTGGCTCGTAGCCGGATTTGGCATCACCATCGGCTATCACCGAGTCGGAACTCACCCTAGCTTCAAAACCTATCCATGGATGAGAGCGATCCTCTTTGCGATGGGTAGCACCGCAATCCAAGGTCTTCCCCAAGAATGGATGAAGAAGCACAGCAAGCACCACGCTTTCGGTGAAACAACCGCTGACGTTCACTCACCGTTCGTATTCGAAGAATCGAAGCGATCCATTTTTATTGAGCAATTTAAGGGCTTCATGCACTCCTTCATGATGTGGGCGTTCAAAGAACCGAGCCTCATGAAACCAGCGAAACTCACTATTGACGAATGGCGAGTCGAGCTCCAAGCCAAGGCTCCGGATCCAGCGACGTTTGCCTACCGACCAGAGGACATTGATCACTGGGAAGTACGCGACAAAAAAACGGGTGAAATTGTCGCCTCAACCCCAACCTTGATCCGAAAACGATGGGATCGATTGGTGGAAGTGATCATTGGCATCGAAAAAGACCGGGTCATCAACTTGATGAGTCACCCGATCCTCTACTTCGCCATCCTATCTCTAGGCTTTATCATCCCGTATTTCTGCGGAATTTCATTCTGGGAATCCCTTGCTCGTGCCGCGTTTGTTAACTGGGCAACATTTGCCGTCAACTCGGTCTGCCACCTCTGGGGCGAAACCCCATTCGAAGTGCCAGACAACTCACGAAACAACGCATTTGTCGAAATCTTGGCGCTGGGCGAAGGCGGGCACAACACCCACCACAAATCAGAACTATGGGCGCAACACGGTGTTTTCCCGTGGCAGTTCGATCCAAGTGCAATTGTCATCAAGACCTTAGCAAAA
>JANPAV010000094.1:0-1994 GCA_031430115.1 Armatimonadota bacterium
TCGTCGGAAATCTCAAACCTTGCCATTTATCGTCTCTGCCTCTGGTTTACCATGGTACCGCCTCGCAATTAAGCGAGGATGCAATTATTCTGAGTCTTCACGAGGAATATATTCGTGCGTCGTGAACCAATAAGCACTGAGGCCGAGCATTACCACCGTGAACACCAGCAATGCGAAGCCCGATGAATTCGGGTTCAAGTTGTTGGTGCCCAAGACGCCAGAAATACCTTCGAGGAACTTCTTGCCACCTTCGCTATCGGGATGTTGAGCAATCGCCTGCATATGAGCCAGGATCGAGAGCTTCTGCAACCCGGTTGCTAAGTTAGGAACTGAGCTCTCCCACCCGAAGGCAAACAACACGCAGATGATCAGTGCCCGGTTGAAGACCAGGCTCACAAACAAGAACAATGACCCGTATGCCGCGGCACCGAGGACAATTGCAAGGACATCGTGCAAGAACGAAATCTTTACTGCTGAGAATCCCCCTGAACCCAAGATAGTAGCAATCATTCCCATCAGAGATATGATGATAACCGCCGTCACGGTTGCGCCCCATCGTCCTACGAGAAGTTTCCATCTTTCAATGGGTCGGGTCAGCAAATAAACAATCGTCTTTTGTTCTACTTCTTGACTCAAAATCATGGTCGAATAAATTGCTGAAGCCAACGGCAACAATCGAAAAACCAATAGATTTACAACATTGATATATCGATCAGTAGGCATGATCTTGGCGGTGCTGCCAATTGACAACTGGTGCCATGCTGCTGACAGCGAAAATGCACAGATTGCGAGAAATATCCAAACGACCATCTTTCGAAATCGAAGGGCATCTTTGAGGAGAAACTGAAACGGTACGATCATCCTTCCACCAGATATTGGAATACGGATTCCAGGTTGTTGTCGGGGCTGCTAAAGCTGAGAATAGGCATGTTTTGTTCTAACACTAAGGCGGAAAGAGAAGCGTAAAAGACGTTAGGGTCGCGCACTTCAAGCTCGATCTCCAAATTCTTTTCATCAATTTTCGCGCTGACAACGTTTGCCATTTCGGTCAACCTTGCGGCGACCTTGCGGGGCTCGGTCGTTTCGATGCGGACTTTGTGCGGGTACTTGTCGATGAGGTCTCGAATAACTCCGAGGTCGCCAGTAGCGAGCAATCGCCCACGGTGGAGAAGCAGGATTGAGTGAGTCATTTGCTCAACCTCGTACAAAATGTGCGAGCTGACCAAAATCGTCTTTCCGATCGAAGCCAAGTGACCAAGAACTCCGAGGAATTCATGACGACCAACCGGGTCAAGACCATTGAGCGGTTCGTCGAGCAAGATAATATCTGGGTTATGAACCATCGCCTGCGCTAGCTTGATACGCTGTCGCATTCCCTTGGAATAGCCTTTAATCTTCTTGTCGGCACGATCACTCATGCCAACCATGGCAATCATTTCATCGGTCTTCGATTTGGCTTCACTTGCCGGCATTCCACTGAGTCGTGCCATGTACTTTACGAACTCGCGTCCGCTCATGTACTCATAAAAGTTGTCAATTTCCGGACAGTAGCCAAGATGCTTAAACACATCGGGATTTCCAAACGGCTGCTGACCAAAAACCTTTACGTCTCCGGTAGTTGGCTGAAGCTGTCCGGTAATCAGCCGGAGCAAGGTGCTCTTTCCTGCTCCGTTCATCCCGAGAAGAGCCGTAATGCCAGGTCCAATCGTACAAGTGACATCGTTGACGCCAATGATTTGACCATACCAGCGGGATGCATTCGTGATTTCAATCATTAGACGACCTCCACGGCTTTGATTCGGCTCCAAGCAATTAAGAAGCCTGACGCAACGACAAAAACGAAAACGGGAAGGATCATAGTTAGGCTTGGGGCATGAATAATAATATCGTCCGGGTTCACCACAGGTTGGTTACCACGCCTTCTGTTATTTCCGCCTGCCATTCCCATTCCGGGCAAGATTGCCGATCCGTTCGTGCCGATGATAACTTTCGCC
>JANPAV010000095.1:0-1994 GCA_031430115.1 Armatimonadota bacterium
TCGTCGGAAATCTCAAACCTTGCCATTTATCGTCTCTGCCTCTGGTTTACCATGGTACCGCCTCGCAATTAAGCGAGGATGCAATTATTCTGAGTCTTCACGAGGAATATATTCGTGCGTCGTGAACCAATAAGCACTGAGACCGACCATTACCACCGAAAATACGATTAACGCGAAGACCGATGATGTTGGATTGAGGGTGTTGGTGCCCAAGACCCCCGAGATTCCTTCGAGGAATTTTTTGCCGCCTTCGCTATCGGGATGTTGAGCAATCGCTTGCATGTGAGCCAAGATCGAGAGTTTCTGTAAACCGGTTGCAAGGTTCGGAACTGAGCTTTCCCACCCAAATGCGAAGAGCACGCAGATGATGAGCGCCCGATTAAAGATCAGACTCACAAATAAGAAAAGCGATCCATATGCTGCTGCACCAAGGATGATGGCAAAGATATCGTGCAGGAACGAAATCTTTACTGCAGAGAAACCTCCGGAACCCAAGATCGTGGTAACCATGCCTAAAAGGGAGATGATGATGACGGCAGCAACCGTGGCACCCCATCTTCCAATCAGAAGTTTCCAGCGTTCAATTGGGCGAGTGAGCAAATATACAATCGTCTTTTGTTCGACTTCTTGACTCAAAATCATCGTCGAATAGATCGCCGATGCCAATGGTAACAACCGGAAAACTAGCAGATTCACCACATTGATGTACCGGTCGGTTGGGGTGATTTTGCCAGTGCTACCAAAATTTAATTGGTGCCACGCCATTGCCAATGCGAACGCACATATCGAAAGAAGGATCCAAACGATCATCTTTCGAAATCGAAGGGCATCTTTCAGGAGAAACTGAAACGGTACGATCATCCTTCCACCAAGTATTGGAATACTGATTCCAGGTTGTTGTCGGGGCTGCTAAAGCTGAGAATAGGCATGTTTTGTTCTAACACTAAGGCGGAAAGAGAAGCATAAAAGACGTTGGGGTCGCGCACTTCAAGCTCGATCTCCAAGTTCTTTTCATCGATTTTCGCACTGACAACGTTCGCCATTTCGGTAAGTCTTGCGGCTACTTTTCTTGGCTCAGTTGTCTCAATGCGTACTTTGTGCGGATACTTGTCAATAAGGTCTCGAATCACTCCAAGGTCTCCGGTCGCAAGCAATCGTCCGCGGTGGAGAAGCAAGATTGAGTGAGTCATTTGTTCAACCTCGTACAAAATGTGCGAGCTGACCAAAATCGTCTTTCCGATAGAAGCCAAGTGACCAAGGACGCCAAGAAACTCATGCCGTCCTACCGGGTCTAAACCGTTGAGTGGTTCGTCGAGCAAGATGATATCCGGGTTGTGAACCATCGCTTGGGCAAGCTTGATTCGTTGGCGCATTCCCTTTGAATAACCTTTGATCTTTCGGTCGGCGCGATCACTCATGCCAACCATCGCGATCATTTCATTGGTTTTCGTTTTGGCTTCACTTGCTGGCATTCCGCTGAGGCGCGCCATGTACTTCACAAACTCGCGTCCGCTCATGTACTCATAGAAGTTATCTATTTCTGGACAGTATCCAATGTGCTTAAACACTTCAGGGTTTGCGAAAGGTTGCTGACCAAAGACTTTAACATCACCAGTCGTTGGTTGAAGCTGACCAGTGATGAGTCTGAGCAAGGTGCTCTTACCGGCTCCGTTCATGCCCAACAGAGCGGTGATTCCGGGTCCGATGGTACAAGTAACATCATTGACGCCAATGATTTGTCCGTACCAGCGAGAGGCGTTCGTGATTTCAATCATTAGACGACCTCCACAGCTTTGATTCGGCTCCAAGCAACCAAGAATCCTGTCACAACGACAAATACAAAAATGGGAATAATCATAGTTAGGCTTGGGGCATGAATAATAATATCGTCCGGGTTCACCACAGGTTGGTTACCACGCCTTCTGTTATTTCCGCCTGCCATTCCCATTCCGGGCAAGATTGCCGATCCGTTCGTGCCGATGATAACTTTCGCC
>JANPAV010000096.1:0-25937 GCA_031430115.1 Armatimonadota bacterium
CAGCAATCGTTGCCTCAGAGCGTAAACTCATCATGATTGCCTACGGAGTTCTCAAGAGTGGAAAACCATTTACAATAACCCCTTGACAACACAGCATCTGCCACACAATAAACCCGCCCACGTAGTGGCTTGCCATGTTAAACCAGGCCACGTAGTGACTAGCCACAGGACTTTGAATATTTAACGACACTAAATGGTGGAATTATCGATTTGATCTCAGCGACCTTCAACCATCCATTGTCAGAAATGAACCTCAGTCGGCCAGCTGCAAAGTGCTTGCCTCCTATTTTCCCCATCACCCACCAAACATCTGGTCTTTTATGGAGCGACTTGGTGTAATTGTCATCGTCGAAAAAGTGCGGTCCTAAACTTATCCAGAACCACGCATATATATTGTCCGACTTGCCACCGCTATCTATAGTGTGGTCAAAATCATGAAAAGTGATTTGTGAGATACTTTGCAAAAATGATTCTTTGCTTTCCCATTGCGAGTTGGTGTAAATATCCCATTTTCCGTGACCCCAGCCACCGGACATCGATGTACCAATAACTCCCTTTGAGCTGCTTATGAACGGAGCTATTCTGTTCGGATCATGGCTTTTGAACGCATCCAATACTTCCTTCCATTGCTTAGTACTAACATTAATGCGACCGTTTGTAGTGCGGCAGCGTATTCCATCTGATTGTCGAACATCAGTCGTGCTGAATGAAGAACTGAAAGCAGTGAGTGTGACAGCAGATATTAGAAAGTTCATCTTTAGCTTGTCCTCTATGAACTTATATTACAGGCAATCTTCTTTTCTTCATATTGTTCTACCAAATCTTAATGGACTATAGAATTTCCAGCTTGGTCTCCTGTCCGAAAGTATTTCGGGGCCTGAACCATTAGAAGCAAAAATCCCCTTCGCTAGTGCAAAGGGGATTGGGGGCCTTTGGGCTATCGAATGCCTATGAGCAGCCGCTAGTTTCTCCACAGCTTTGACACTTCAGACACACGCCGTTTCGGACTAGGGTAAACGCTCCGCAGTTGCCGCATGGGTCGCCTTCGTAGCCTTGGAGTTTCGCGACTCGGATTTTTTCGGAGTGTTCGGATTGGCCATTCTTGATCGTTGGGCTAGGAGCTTTGGTCTGCTCGGTAGTTCCTCCCCCCCTCCGTCCCTCGACCAAGTCACCTCGGGACACCTCCCCTCGAGTGGAGGAGCTTGATGCCTTGGAATCCGTTGAACTAGGGGCCATGTACGCCTTCTCGACCATTGCTTCGGTGTCCGAGACTTCGAACAGACCGACGCCGTTGGCGCCGTTTCCGCTTACCATTCGCTCTTCAAACTGAGCGGGGGTGCCTTCTTGGTTTCGAGCGAGGGATTCGGTTGGGGAGCCAAGGGACTCCGGAGTTCCGTCGAATGGCAAAGCGTTCTGCTCGCGATTCGCGCTAAAACCCTTTGAAGAGTGATCCAGCGACGCGAAGCCCGGGGCGACTTCCTGGTCTTCCAGGTCGTGCATTTCTTCTTCATCGTCAAAGTCAGGCGCTTGGTCTGGACTACCGATCGTATCGTTGCGCAGGTCTTCTGGCTTCACCTGCACCAACTCGTTGCGTCCAAGGTAGGACATCGCGAGTTCGCGGAAGATGTAGTCGATGACCGACGTCGACATCTTGATGTTGTCGTGACCAGCAACCGATCCGTTTGGCTCGAACCTTGTGAAGACGAACGCTTCGACGAACTCTTCGAGTGGTACACCGTACTGCAAGCCAAGCGAGATTGCGATGGCAAAGCAGTTCATGAGTGATCGGAACGCCGCGCCTTCGCGGTGCATGTCCACGAAGATCTCGCCTAACGTGCCGTCCTCAAATTCGCCAGTTCGGAGGTAGATCTTGTGTCCACCCACTCGGGCTTTTTGAGTGTAGCCTCGGCGTCGGCCAGGCATGAGTCGCCGTTTGCTGATGTAGCGGTAGACGAGCTTGGTTGCAATTCGCTCGATTTGCTCTTGTTGGGAGATTCCGACGAGAGGTAACTCTTCAAGAGGTCTACTCTCCCGGTTCGCAGGCTCACCGACCTCTCTGTCAAGAGAGGTATCTCTTGCTGGGGCGTGCGCCGAAGTTGCGACATCCATATCGAAGTCCAATGAGGCTTCGAGGATCGCGGCGGCAGAGTCGCTGCTGGACGAGCTGAGCGGTTGGCTGAGCTTGCTTCCGTCTCGGTAGAGGGCGTTAGCCTTGATACCCAGTTGCCATGATAGCCAGTAGGCGTCCTTGACTTCTTGAACGGATGCTTCGCTCGGAAGGTTGATCGTCTTACTGATCGCACCCGAAAGGAACGGCTGAGCCGCCGCCATCATTCGGATGTGTCCTTCGGCAGAGATGAATCGTCGACCCTTTCGTCCGCACTTGTTGGCGCAGTCAAAAATTGCTAGGTGCTCGTCCTTGAGGTGCGGCGCACCCTCAACTGTCATCGAACCACAAACGTACTCGTTGGCTTCTTCGATTTGCTCCTTGGTAAAGCCAAGGTAGGTGAGCATGTCGAACGACCAATCGTTCAATTCGTCTTCGCTGATTCCGAGCGTTTTGATGCAGAATTGCTCATCAACGTTGTACTTATTGAAAACAAATTTGAGTTCAAACGCGGACTCTAGCTTGGTCTCAACCATCGCAATGATCTCGTCGGTAAAGCCCTTCGCTTTGAGCGAAGCATGGTTAATGTGAGGTGCGGTTGCTAGCGTTTTGTAGCCGGTTGCGTAGCCGATAACTTCGTCGATTTGAGTTTCGGTATAGCCCAATTTGCGCAGGGAAGGCGGGATGCTTTGGTTGATGATCTTGAAGTAACCGCCACCGGATAGCTTCTTGAACTTGACCAGGGCGAAGTCTGGCTCGATACCGGTGGTATCGCAATCCATGATCAGACCGATGGTTCCGGTTGGAGCCAAAACGGTGGTTTGTGCGTTGCGGAAGCCTTGTCGCTCGCCAATATCGAGCGCTCTATCCCATGCCTTGTGAGCCGCCTTGAGCATATTCGCCGGGCAAATCTCTTGGTTGATTCCCATCGGAAGAATCGAAAGTCCTTCATATTCTTCGGCTGGGGCATTATAGGAAGCACGTCGGTGGTTGCGAATGACTCGCAACATGTGGTCGCGGTTTGCGTGATACTTGGCAAACGGACCGTGCTGCTTTGCCATTTCGGCACTGGTAGCGTACGATTCTCCGCCAAGGATGCTTGTGAGGGCGCCAGCAATCGCAAAGCCTTCTGGGCTGTTGTAGGCAAAGCCCATCTGCATAAGCAACGCGCCAAGGTTGGCGTAACCGAGTCCAAGGGTTCGGAAATCGTAGCTGAGCTGAGCAATCTCCTTGCTTGGGAACTGCGCCATCAATACTGAAATTTCGAGAACGGTGGTCCAGACGTTGATTGCATGGATGTAGCCTTCTAGGTCGAAGACGCCGGTTTCTTGGTTGTAAAGCTGAGCGAGGTTGATCGACGCAAGGTTACAAGCGGTGTCATCGAGGAACATGTATTCGGAACATGGGTTCGACGCATTGATGCGACCATTGGCGGGGCAGGTGTGCCACTCGTTGATCGTGGTGTCGTACTGGAGACCTGGATCGGCACAGTTCCAAGCCGCTTCGCACAGGTCGTTCCAAAGTCCTTTTGCCGAGACGGACTTGATGGTTTTCTTGGTCGTCCGAGCCGTAAGATCCCATTGAGCGTCGTCTTCGACTGCTTTAAAGAAGGCGTTGCTGACTCGGATCGAGTTGTTGGAATTTTGACCGGAAACGGTAAGGTATGCCTCTGATTCGTAGCCAGTGTCAAAGGTTGGGAACTCGATGCTGGTGAACCCTTGCTCGGCGAACTGAATCGCTCGCTGAATGTAGTTCGTGGGAATCTCGTCCATTTTGGCTTCGGCGATGCTGGTCCAAAGTGCCTTATTGGTTCGTGGGTTGGCGTTGACTGTTCCGTCAACGTACGCCGCCTTCATGATCGCATTGATGTGGCGTTGGTTGAGCTTGGAGCCAGTGACTAGTGCGGCAACCTTTTGCTCTTCTTTCACCTTCCAATGGATGAATTCCTCGATATCTGGATGATCGATGTCGAGACAGACCATTTTGGCGGCTCGTCGGGTGGTTCCACCAGACTTGATTGCGCCGGCTGATCGGTCGCCGACTCGAAGGAAGCTCATGAGTCCGCTCGATCGTCCACCGCCGCTGAGCTTTTCGCTTTCGCCGCGAATTTGGGAGAAGTTGGTGCCGACGCCTGAGCCGTACTTGAAGATTCTTGCTTCTCGAGTCCAGAGGTCCATGATTCCGCCTTCGTTAACGAGATCATCTTTGACACTGAGAATGAAGCAAGCATGGGGCTGAGGTCGCTCGTAAGCATTTTGGGAAACGCTGAGTTGGGTGGTCTTTGGATCGACGTAGTAGTGACCTTGGGCGGTGCCGGTTATGTTGTAGGCAAAGTGGAGACCAGTGTTAAACCATTGGGGTGAGTTTGGTGCGGAAATCTGCTTGGCGAGCATGTAAACCAGCTCATCGTAGAACGCGGTTGCGTCTTCTTTGGAGTCAAAATAGCCGAATTCTTCGCCCCAATGTCGCCAACAACCGGCGAGTCGGTGAAAGACTTGGCGTGAATCTGATTCACGGGTTTCGGATGGTGTGATGAACTCTTCGTTCATCGGGCTGTAGTCGGCTCCGCCAACTTTGCCTGGCGTCAAACCCGCTTTGCGGAAATACTTCTGCGCGAGAATATCGGTGGCAACCTGACTCCATTGTGTCGGAACCATGACGTTCTCCATAAGGAAAACGGTTGAACCGTCTGGGTTGCGAATTTCACTCTTACGCGCTTCGAAATCGATTCCGGCGTAAGGGCTCTTCCCTGATTGTGTAAAGTATCGTCGAATTTTCATGTCTCTTCCTGAGTTCCCCTGTTTATGATATAAGTTCTTTTTGTAGGTGCTTGAATGGCGTAAGCGCTTCCTCGGTTTGGACGCGTTCAACCATCTCGGCGAAGTCCGCAACGGTCTCAAATTCTTGGTAAACCGATGCGAAACGGACGTATGCGACGGTGTCAATCGTGGCTAGTTCGCGCATGACACTCATGCCGATCTGCTTCGTACTGACCTCGTCGTCGAATTTTTGATATAGTTCGTCTTCGATGCGGCTCGCAGTCTGAGCCATGGTTTCGACCGATACTGGTCGTTTGCCGCAGGCGAGGCGCATGGAGTCGAAGACTTTTTCCCGATTAAAGTCACACCGGCTGCCGTCTCGTTTGATGACGAACAGTCGCGCACGCTCGAATCGCTCCCATGTAGTAAATCGCTTGACGCACTTCACGCACTCTCTTCGGCGTCGAATTGACTCGCCATCGGTTCCTGGACGTGAATCCAGTACTTTTAGGTCGTCATTTCCGCAGAATGGGCAGTGCATTTTTCGTTCGTTGACCACTACATATAGGGGCTATAAGATTATGTCACTACAACCCATTGATTACCATATATATTTTTACCACGATTTGTCCCATTTTATGCGCATCCTTTTCCACAGGTTATTCGTCCGGGTTGGTTTCGGATTTTCGGTAGGTTCGGTGTCCGTGTTTCCTATAGTTTCCATAGCCCCAAAGCGGTGAGATTTGAGCAGAGGAACGGAGTTCCCTACGAGGACAAATGCTGTAATGACCTATCAAGTTGTTGTGCAGGTTCGATTAAGGTTTGGTTATGTATTTTCGGTTTCCATAGCACCCAAATGGGTGAGATTTCTCAGCCAGTGACGAGCAAAGGAACGGAGTTCCCAACGAGGAGGGCTGGGTTGTGGGCCGGGCATTATTGCGGCCTGAAGGGCAGCGCCTGTTTCCTTATTCCCAAACATATCGTTCATCAATTGGAATTCCGTGTTCCTCCATCAATTTGCGAAACTCATCTTGAAACGAAACGACTTTGTGGTGCTCTCGTTGACTCGAGATGTATGCGACGACTCCATCAGTTCCTTTATGGTCAACGCTAAAGACTGCGTAGCCTAACTGCCACGCGAATTCTGGCCGTTTGGACTTCATCCACTTCGAGGATGATGATTTGATGTTCTCCACCGTTTTGGCGATCGTCACGGGTCGAGATTGCCCAAATAGGATATGAACATGATCGTCGTATCCTCCGATCTGAATAGGGATATTGCCATCGGCCTTTAAGGCGTTCATCAGAGATCCGTATAATTCTGCTTCAATATCTTGAGTAATTAAAGGTGCGCGACCCTTGGTGCTAAAGATCATGTGAACGATGACGCGTGATAGTGATTGAGGCATAGTCGAATTTTGTGAAGAAAACGCTACCCTTCAGGCCGCCTGAGATCGATTCATTCTCCCAGCCCTCCCTGGGAACTCCGTTCCTCTGGTCAGACTGGGCTGAGAAATCTCACCCCTTAGGGGCTTTCAAGAGTCGCATTTAACTTCCTCCTCTTAGTATTTAGTTATACTAGACGTACGTCTAGTATAATCAGTCTATTCCACATTTGAAATTTATCTAACGCAAATTTCGCTGTGAACTTGAAAACTTGTCCAGAAATTTCCAGTACCTCTCCTTTTTGCTGGTTGTCCTCGCTTCAGACTCCTGACTCCGAACTCCAACCCCTCTCTCAGATATACTAAGAGTAGCGAACAATGACGTCCGCGCTAAACCCTCATGCGCTTAACGGACGACTTACGAATTACCGATGCCCGGCCAATGATTCCGCCGGCAATCCTCCACGAAGAACACCCCCTGTCGGACTTAGCTTCCGAGGTTGTGGATAAAGCTCGCCACGCAATTGCTGACGTTCTGCACAACCGTGATCCTCGCCTCGTTGTCGTCGTCGGGCCATGCTCGGTTCATGATCCGGCAAGTTCGCTCGAATACGCCGCCAAACTCGCTCCCTTGGCAAAAGCGCTTGAAGACAAGTTGGTCATCGTCATGCGAGCGTATTTCGAAAAGCCACGAACTAGCGTTGGTTGGAAGGGATTCATTAACGATCCAGATCTCAACGAGAGCTACAACATTAATAAGGGCCTTCGCGGGGCGAGAAAGCTACTGCTTGAGATTAATGAAATGGGTTTGCCAACCGCATCGGAGTTCTTGGATTTGCAGATTCCTCAGCATGTGGCGGACGTAACCAGTTGGGTCGCTATCGGCGCCCGTACCACCGAGAGCCAAGTTCACCGAGAACTTGCCAGTGGACTATCGATGCCAGTCGGCTTCAAAAACACAACCGAAGGGAACGTTCAACGGGCAGTCGAAGCAGTTCTTGCCGCAGAGCAGTCACATTGGTTCCCGTCAATTACCAAGCAAGGTGTTTCTTCGCTCTTCAAAACGAGAGGTAACGAAGACTGCCATATCATTTTAAGGGGCGGAACGCAGACTGGAGCCAATTACTCGGTTTCGCATGTTCAAGAGGCGGTGGGCTTACTCAAGACCAACGGTTTAGCACCTAAGGTCATGATCGACTGTAGTCACGGCAACAGCAACAAAGATCACCGAAACCAACGTCTAGTCATCGAAGATATTTGTGCTCAGATGGCGTCACCCGATCATGGGATTATGGGAGTGATGCTCGAGAGTCACTTGGTGGAAGGGAAGCAGAACATTTCGGACAACATGGTTTATGGTCAGAGCGTGACTGACGCCTGCATCTCATTCGACGACACGGTCGGATTGTTAGAGTCCCTGGCAAGGGCGGTATAGAAAACTACTCCAAAACCACATAAAGAGTCCCGGTTGGGAAGTCAAACCTCGATCCTTTGGCGAGCTTCTCAAGTTTGACAGACCCCGCAGGATTCATATTTGAATCTAAAATAGTCGCCTTCGTGATCGCTGAATTGTTGATCGTCACATTCAGTCCTGGGTTTTCGAGAATCCAAGGTGCGCTGCCGATACTGGTGATTTCAAAACCATTAACTTCCTTTCCGCCTTCGAGTTTGATCATCGCTGGTCTTTCCTTCCATCCCTTAGGGCGAGCTTTGGTCGTGAATTGAACCAACAGCTTCTTACTCGTAGCTATCGGCTTGTCGTCAAGCGAAACGACGACGAGCGATCCTCGACTGGCTTGCATCAAGGCGGTGACGTCGGCAGTCTTGATGAGGCGCCGACCGTTGCCTTCCGCCGCAAAGCCCTGAGCCATTGGTGCGTTGAGCACACTCGTTCCTTCTCGGACATTAGTCGTGATTTGGTTGGTGTTCGAGGTTGCGGTGCGAGTGGCGACATCCCAGCCTTTCGTACTCGCAAATGACTCTCCTTTGACGTCGTACTGAACCTGAACCGGGCCAAGTAGGAAGGCAATCGGATCCACGCCGGTCTTAACCGTTGAGGTTGGAGCGATGTCGCCGGTGTCGCGATTCGGGTCGTAACCCGCCTCTTCTGCGATGATTGGCACGTTGCGGTTCCAAATATCTTGCAGTTGTCTCACTTCGCTAACAACGGGTGCGCCTCGTTGGATCAAGCCTTTTCGGTACATGTAAGCAGTAGCGGGGAACGCGCCAAGTACATCGGGCGAGCCGAAGAACCACTTCATTTGACCATCTTTATAGCCGTTGGCGCTTTGCGGAGGAGTGAACTGCTCGTCCGTCGTAGCAAACCAAAAATAGGCGTCCACGCCATTGAGAGATGAATAAGACGAGATGAGAAACGGTGCCTCTACCATGTTCGCGCAAGGCATCACCCACATGCTCTCGGTGACCATCATCGGGTGTCCAACGGTTTGCTTGATATTGATCGGAAGCTCGATCGGATTGGTGAGAGCCGATGTAGTCGTGTACTTGTCGCCAGGATCGACCGACCAGCCTTCGTTTGGACCTTTGTGAATGCCACCCGTATAGCGGTTGACTGCGTCGACTTCGCACGAAGAATAGCTCCAGCGTTCAGCGTCGTTGAGGCGAACGGTGTCGGCAGTTCGCCAGTTTCCGGCATTGATTAGAGCTTTACATCCGAGATCATCTCGAACGAATCGCTTAATTTCGGCGTTGAATTCGTACATGTTTCGGGACCAAAACTCTAACTGATCGCCAAGTCGAATCGAGATGCCGCCTGTTCGATGTTGGGTCATGTCCCAAATGTTGATAAGGTCGGGCTTGCCGGGCTGGTCGGCGGGCTGACCGGCGCCTTGCCACTTCACTTTGTAGGCGGACTCGCTTCCGTACTTCTTCAGCAAGAAAGTGTTGAATTTCGCCTTGAGGTTTTCTCGCTGGGCTCCTTTTAGGTTGTTAACGGTCCAAAACAGGAGTGAGTCTTCGTTTTGGATTTGGAAGACGGCGAGAGCGGGGTCTTTCGCCAGCGGTATCCCCGTGTACGGATTCTTTGCGCTAAGAAGAGTCTTGATCCAGCCTTTGTACGCCTTTTGAAGTGTAGGGTCGAAGAACAGCAGGCCGTCTGCCCCCTGGGCTCCACCCGGAACGCTCCAACTGGCGGGAATTTTGGTCGGCACCATCCAATAAGGCGATACGACTGAGTAGATGCCCTGCTTCTTCATCGACGCGACCGCTCGCCAAATCCAGTCGATGTCGCCTCGGTTAACATCGTTGATGCCTTGCTTATTGGTTGGAGCGATCTGCGCATGAAATCGCGCTAAGTTGACTCCACGTTTAGCCAGAAATCGCGCATGGGTATCGAGTGAAGGCTCAACTTGGGTCCAGCGTGGCCTCGCAACCCACGGTTTGTCTCGGCCTACCATCGTGTTCACTGCCCAAAAGCGGATCGGCTGCCCGTCGCCGCGCACAAAGTCACCGTTTTTGTCGGCCGCAATATAGCCATGCTCACCGGCGGTCGCCTCGTTCATCGAGCGTAGGTCAACCATTGCCGATGGACTGAAGTTGTCGAGCTTGGGATTAAACTCCCAACCGGACTGCTGGAACAGTGCGATGGCGATGTAGAGCATGTCAAGTTAGTATAGCAATTTGCTTTCTTCGACAGAGAATAGGAATAACACTGGACAGGCTTGGATGCACGAGACCCATGTATGCGACGAAAACGCTAAACTAACCCCATGACCGCACAACAATTTATGTCCGAGCATGTCCAGCGCATGGGGAATTCGGTTGCCCATTTTGTAGCTAACACCGAGCCGTCTTTGTTAACCTGGACCCAATTGGCTCCCGGCAGCGAGCGATCTCGAACGATTCTTGAACTTGTTGGTGAGTGCGTGAACGCCAATCGAATCTTCGCTGCGCTCTTAAGAGGCGAGTCACCAGGGCGACCAGCTGATATTGATTTAACCAGTGAGTCGGCACAAATGGAGATTGTCAAGAGTAGCGATGAGCTAGCCGCCGCAATCAACTATATGAACGAAGAGGACTTTGAACGAGACTTCATTCACCCGGTTCGCGGCCCGCTGAAAGGAAAGATCTTGGCGATGGGGGCTTACCGAAACATGGCTTATCACTCAGGACAAATCAATTTCATCCAAATTTTGGGTGGCGATCACAAGTTTCATATGCCTCCGACTTGGTTGAACTAAGACCGGCGAGTAGACCAGTGTTAATGCCAGATTGTGTCCCTGCTCGGCCAGACTCAATCACGGTTTGTCTAGACCAAGGGTTTCTCGCCAAGTTTCGGGCTGACCCTTCAGTTGAACAATGGTGATGTATGCCCCTGGCTCAAGCTCAAAGGCGGTTACTACGACGTCTTTCCCCTGCCTATTCTTGTACTGTCGACGCACTCGCTGAACCAATTCTTTGCCGCCGCGTGTCAGCTTAAACTTTTTGTCATTGCTGGGTTTAGTGTCGGGGAAGAGTGCTCCCAGAACCAATCCGATATGGGGAAAGAGCTTTTCTCCAAGTTCTGCTGAAACATTGAGACTCGGCACGACACGAACTCCATCCGGAAGCGAATATCCCGAAAGCAAGAGGTTCCCCTCGCCAAGACGTGCCGCAATGGTACTCACGGATGGTGTCATCGCCATGCGCAGCTTATGTAGTGGAAGGATGTATTCGCCGCCATTAGTTCCGGCAGGGTATTCGCTGAAGAGCGGTTGACCGTCGGAACCCTTGCATGAGAGCACGGCGTCCCGGAACATCGACGCGTTAGAGTCAATATCCACTGCCCAAAGGCGCATTGCGAAAGACTCTCCGCCCTGCTCCGTACCAACGATTTCTTCGCGATAAACGACTGGCCTGCGCTGATTATCGTCTCCGAGCCATCGCAAGGAAACCCACCAAGACTTACCATCGCGCTTCCATTGATAGTCGATCGGTTTTCGATAGTCTGCCTTGTCGTGGACCTTCGCAACAAAAAGTCCTCCGTCCAAGTTCAGACCATTAGACGTCTTGCGGGCGGCGGAGCGAATGAAGATTTCGGTCTTGAGGTATGCCTGATCGGTGAGCGTGAAAACATCGTCTTTTGCTTCAGGTTTATGCGCTCCGTACAGCGTGTAGCTGAACTTTGCTTCGCCACCCAGGTCAATCGTATGAGGGTAAGTGCCCGGCGGCATGGTCCAGATTTCTCCTTTTAGCGGTTCGCCAGTCGCCTCGATGGGAAAGGGAGTCGAGGGCCATGCTGCTTTCTTGTCTTTGGTCACTGAGGCGGTGTACAGGCGAAGGTTCCCGTCTCGTAACGTGAAGGACATCCAGTCGCGTTCGAACTGCCCCTTTCCGTAAACACCGATTTGGCGAAGTAGTTTCTGACTTTTCCACTCGACGACATCAACTCGAGAGATTCGAGGGGATGGCGAATAGTCTATGGCACGCGGCATGGGGCGTTTTGCGACCTCCTCGATAGTTTCGAGCCTCGCATCATATAAGACAGAAATGCCCCAAGAGGCTGCTCCGCCGTCGCCATAGAAGGCGTAGTAAATTGTGCCATCAATGCCGTCCCGAGTATTTTCGGCGGTGAGTTTTTCGTATGCCTGCGGTTGGGGGATCGGAACATCAATACCGGCGAAGTTGCTGGTCCAGCCAGTTGGAAAGCCGTCCTCGTACACTTTGTGCCAACCGTTTGCATCGTGGAAGGTAGCTCCCAGGAGCATCTCTTTTGCTCGTTCGGTCTGACCGTTTTGGGCGACGATCGTGCGGTAGTAGGGAAGTGGCAACTTCCCCGACTCTACGAAGACTGCCCCGCCCCCTGTGAAGTACCTCGCGCTCAGCCAAACTTTGAACCCGTTCTTTTCGACGATCAGGCTCTGCCCACCGTCCCTCTGTGCCTCCTTTTCCATCCCATCGACGGCTAGATCAAAACTACGCCGATTAGCATCGGTAATTCCCGGCATCGCGGCTCGGATCGTGCAATTCAGCTTTTTACCGTTGATCATCTCTTCTCCTTGCCAAGTCTTCATCTGGGCATCGCCGTCGGATGGACTTGCGGTCATAGTCATCGACTCCGGCGTTGGCAGATCCACTGAAGAGCCTCGATCTGGGGATTCAAGGGTGACAGAGCCGAAAGGTCCCGGCACAACCAGGGCAAAGAACAAAGGTAATAGTGTCATCGTGATTACCGACTATTTTAGCCTAACATCGCAATTTCCTCCGATCTCTTGCCAAACGATATACTGAGTCGTGACCCAGGAAGCCAGGCTACGTCGAATAAGACTCTTGATTTTGGGCTTTATCGTCGGCCTTGCGCTATCGGGACTAACCGCTTTTCCGTTGACCTGGGAGCTTAATATACTCGTCGAGCGATTTGGACAGGGCGACAGTGGGCTGGCAACTTGGCTAAGAACCGTTCAGCAAGGACTAACCGAAACTGACGCCAAATATCCGTTTATTGCTTATGGAACCGACTGGCTGGCATTCGGGCATCTCGTCATCGCTACCGCCTTCATCGGTCCTCTGAAAGATCCCATTCGAAACAAGTGGATTATTGAGTGGGGAATGATTGCTTGTGCCGCGGTCCCGATCCTAGCTCTGGTAGCGGGCCCAATTCGCGGAATACCATTCGGCTGGCGACTGATTGATTGCTCGTTTGGAGTGGTTGGATTCTTTCCCTTGTGGTTCGTACTCAGAGATATCCGAAGATTAGAATCAGACCAACAGAAATAAATTAGAAAGCCATCGAATCCACCCAATTCATTGGCTCAACATGTTATGGTTATTTTGGGATAAGACCATGATTACTTCAACTCTGTTTTTGGCATGTGCGATGGCAAAAGGTGCAAGCTCTCCGGTTGACTACATCTTCTCAACGACTTGCGATACTTCTCACGTATGGGTCGAGGACTCGAGTTTTGGAGAACTTGCTCGGCTGGGTGCGAACTCAATGACAAAGGTTCAGTGTTTGGGCTATTCAGGAAAGGGCGCTCGCAGTGGTTTCTTAAACCTAACCGCAAAGTGGACGGGAACCGAGCCGTTCGAAATATTCGGAACCATATCCTCAGATTTTTGGACGTTGACCCTATCTGACAATCAAATCGTCTCGATTGACTTTTCAACGGATTACCGAAAGACGAATGCGGCTCGACTACCGCAACTTTTCTTGATTCAAGGCAACAAGACTTTCATCGCCGAGATTCCTAGTTCTTCGACAGCGGTCAATCAATGGCTTTCGATCAGGAAGGATTTGACAAGCGCAGACTTCGTACAAATTGGACCAGCGGGAGGTCAAGTTGGCGACCGGGATACAAATTCTCACCCCGACTTTACAACGAAAGGTGCGAGCATGTACTTCATGGTTGGGCTCGACGTATTCAGAACGACGAAAGGTCCCCAAGGCACCGAAAAGCTGGACTACGACAACATCAATATCCAAGTCCACACCTCTCCAAATTGACAAAATTGCCCGTTGGTTGACGGAAGGCTTTAGGTTTTTTCGTGCAAAACCTGACAAAAATGCTAGGTTTGCCCTAAAGAGAACATGGAAACCTGGTCAATATAACAGTGAGCGAGTAGGCTCACGAGGTTAGTTTGAATGCCGAAGCTTATTGCATGTGTCGCGGGTTTGGTGGCACTAGTTGCAGGAATATTCGGGAATGTCGAACCGAGTACGTGTTTACAGCGTGCGTTGATATCTGTAATTATTGGATGGTGTTTAGGAGCATTTTGGCAAGCTATGGGTGGAAATCCGGTACAACTAACAGTTGTGCAGCCAGGTCGAAACGATACGCCTAAGCCTAAGGATAGGGAAGACGCGAACGCTGCATAAGACTTACCAGGGATGAAATAGATGCCACTTAGCCCAGAACAACTTCAAAAAGCGTGGAAGAACTTCAAAGTTTTTAAGGATCCCGATGCCCGAGCCGAGATTATCAACCACTACTCATACCTTGTTAAGATTACTGCTGGTCGACTGGTAACAAGCCTTCCCGGCGGTCTCGATCGAGAGGATCTCGTCGGATCTGGCGTCATTGGATTGATCAAATCAGTTGACCAATTTGACCCTAGTCGAGATGTAAAATTTGAAACCTACGCGATTGCCTTGATCAGGGGCGCAATCCTTGAAATGCTTCGGGATGAAGACTGGGTTCCTCGATCAATTCGAGAAAAACTGAAAGCGCTTGATCGCACAATGATGTCCCTCGAAACAAGTCTAGGACGTCCGGCTACGAGCCACGAAGTTGCCGAGACCATGGCGGTCAGCAAAGAAGAAGTCAGCGAATTGATGGTTCGAATGGGTCGAACCAATATCTACAGCTTGGACGATATCCTCGGAACCAGTGATGGCGACGAACACGTTTCGTTCCTTGAACTGCTTGCCGACGAAGACAGTAATACCTCCGGCGAAGTTGAAGGCAAAGAAATTCGACGGATTTTGACTTCCGGTGTAGATCATCTTCCCGAAAGAGAGCGACTTGTCATTGCGCTTTATTATTTTGAAGGTCTGACCTTCAAAGAAATTGGCCGAGTCTTGAGCGTCAGTGAGAGCCGAGTCTATCAGCTACATACTCAAGCCATGAATCGCCTTCGCAATTTTATGCGACAGGAAGGCGGAATCCAGATTCGGTGATGCTGTGGGCGAAGTTGAACGCATTCGACCAAGCCAAAGCGCCTCGTTTGGGCATGATTTAGGTCAACGAGTTGTCAATCTTAGCGATCGCGCACCCAAAAAACATCACCACGAGGATGCAGATCCATCCAAAGATGATGCTATCGAACTCCACGATGAAAGTGGAAGTGAACCTACAGTCAAACATATTCAATTCATTGCGGATTCCGAAAATCACTTAGATTTATCTGCATAAAGCTATTGGTTGGCACGTTTCATGCATCTGTGATGTTGTATCTATGGAATGACCGATGACTCGCCCGACGGGTACCATGAGTATAGGTATTTTTACTAGGAGACTGGATTTCTAACAATGCATAAGCCTCTAATTTCTACAATTTCTGTTCTTGGTCTTGCCCTTTTTCTTGTTGGTTGCAAAGGCGGCGGTGGCGGGGGAGAGACCATGGCAACTGTCAATGGCGAGACAATTTCCAAAGACCAATACATTTCTCACCTTGAACGAAAAATTCAAGTTTTGGTGCAAAGTCAAAATGGACCGGTACAAGTCCCTGTAGCGCAACCACTTAATTTCCAAGCCCTCAACGATTTAGTCAACGAAAAACTGCTCCTCCAGATGGCAAAGCAAGAAAGTGTCTTGCCTTCAGACGCTGATGTAAACGAGGAAATGAAGTTCCAGACATCCAAGCGCCAAGACTTTATCATTTCCTTAACAAGCCAAGGGCTAACATTGACGGACATCAAAGGTGAACTGATGAAGTCGCTGGCTCGACATAATCTGCTCAGCAAGGGTGTAACCATCAGTGATGCTCAAGTCGATGCCTTTATTAAGGATAATCCAAAAGAATTTGAAGAACCCGCTCTGGTCGATTTAACTTGGATCGTTCTTAAGAATGCCGCTGACAAAGCGAAAGTTGATGCCGATTTAAAGACAGGTCAAACCTTTGGGATTGTTGCGAAAAACTATACAACGGCTCCTTCTGGCCCCCAGTATCCAAGCCGAGAATTCGACAAATTCCCAGCTAGGCTCAAAGGTGTTGTCGAAAAAATGGCAGAAAATGGAACGAGCGATTGGTTGCAGGATGGTGCAACGTTCGTAAAGATTCACGTCGAAAAGAAGACTCCTGCTAGCAAAGTCCAAATCAAAGAGTGGATGAGAATCGAAATTCGACGTAAGCTTGCCGAACAAAAGGGAAGTGCAGCAATGGATCTCAACAAGAAGCTCCTGAATTCGCGAAAGGCTGCGGCAATTGTTATCACCAAGGCCGGCCTGAAAGAACGATTCGAGCAATTATCTAAGTCGCTGAAAGAAGCCGACATGAAAGAATCCTCAGCTACGAGCAAGAGTACTTCTGGAAAATAAAAGCTATCAAAAAAAAGCCCGTCCAAATGGACGGGCTTTTTTTGTTTAAGCGGCGACGCTTGGGCTTCGAAGGCTATTGACCAACAATTTTACGTGGTCATTCGTGAATTCTTCAGTCTTCAAGTACGGCCCCATTGCCGCTTCTAGACCATCAAAACTCGGAGAGAGCCAACATCCAAGTGGCTGCTGATTTGAGTCAAGTTTCGTCAACGTGAGACGAAGCTGTCCTTTTTCAGGAAATCTGAGCCCGTAATGAACGAGATCGGGAATTGAGGTGTAGACACCATTGACAGTTGAAGTGCCGTCGTCAAAGACTTGTTCACTTACCCAGTAGAGTTTTCGAAACATCGTTGTTTATTTGCTCCTTGTTGGCGTCATTGCCGTCGAAAATTATACGCGACTTTCGATGTCAATTGCCAAGCTATACTTTTCGACGTCAAAAAACTAGAATTGTTGCTAGTAATTTTGCTGTACTCATGAATATTCGGATATGAAAGGGGCTTTATTCAGGTCATTAACGTCCTTTCTTCAATGCAAAGTCTTGCAAATGTCGCCGTTTGCTTAACTAGTCCAAAGTTTGGTTGTAATTTGGCCGCCTTGCTGTGCGACAAATTAATGCCTTCGGATCAAGTTGCAGAATGATCGAGTTAAAGATTGATTCCGAACAAACGATGCTCGAACTTGGTGGACGCCTTGTTAAATCATTCTCCGTGGGCGATATCGTCCTATTGGAAGGAGAGTTAGGAGCCGGAAAAACGACTTTGATACGCGGAATGCTTCATGAGTTAGGGTGGTTGGATTCCGTTCGCTCTCCTACTTTCAACCTATTCTCCGTTTATTCCACAGACCCGCCTGTGCTCCATGCAGACTTCTATCGAGTGACAAGTACGGTCGGAACTGGGATTGAAGACTATCTCGACACCCATCTGTGCTTAATTGAATGGCCCAAGGCCCTGCACGAATTGATTGATTTGAATGCGAGTAAGCGGATCCAGATATTCATCGAAGGAGACGCAAGGCGTGTCCAACTGAGTAACATTTCACTATGAGTCTTCGAATTGGGCTGGTCAGCACTGCTCATCTTCACTGTTCCAGCTATGCCCACCACTTTGCCCGGCATGAACGAACATCATTGGTAGGGGTTTGGGATAACGATAGTGAGCGTGGTAAAGGATTCGCTGAATCACGAGATTTGAAGTTCTTCCCTAATCTCACTGATCTTTTGGATGCTTGCGATGCCGTTGCAATTTCGAGTGAGAATAATCGGCACCTTGAACATATTGAGTGGTGCGCCAAGGCTCAGAAGCACATTCTTTGTGAAAAGCCCGTGGTTGCCAAGTCAGAAGAATTTGAAAAAGTTCGAGCTATTGTTGCCGATTCCAGAATTAAGTTCATGACCGCATTTCCTTGTCGATTTTCACCGGCATGGCAAGCAATGAAGGCGAGAGTGCTTCACGGTGACCTTGGTCACATCAAAGCTATTAACGCAACGAACAGAGGCTCTTGCCCCGGTTCATGGTTTACAAACCCAGAAATGAGCGGCGGTGGCGCAATGATTGATCACGTAGTTCACGTAGCCGATTTGATTCGTGACTTATTAGATGAAGAGCCAGAGTCCGTATATGCCCAGACTGGAAACAACATGTACGGTCAGGAATGGGAAGACACGGCCATGGTAACTCTTGAATATCCATGCGGAACCTTTGCAACGATCGACAGCTCCTGGTCAAGGCCCTCTTCCTACAAAACGTGGGGAGACGTAATGATCAAAATCGTTGGGGATAAGGGAGTCCTCAATCTAGACATGTTCGGACAGGGAATTGATCACTATCGAAACGATGCCAAGGTTTCTCATGTTTCATCTGGCTATGGAAGTGACCTTGATAAGGCGATGGTTGATGCTTTTGTTCGATCTTGCTTAGATGGCGATCCAATACCTGTCACATTGGAACACGGACTCGCCGCAGTTTCCGTACCACTCAGGGCATATCAGTCGCTCAGGTCAAAAACACCGATCGGAGTTTAGAACTAATCATTTCTCATCATACGTAGAAAGCAGTTCAAGCTATGAATCTATCTATTCCTGTTGCTCATGATTTTAACTGTCCTTGGTGTTGGGTCGGTCTATTTCAAGCTCAAAAGCTTCAAAAAGAATTTGGAATTGAAATCGACTGGCTCGGGTTCGAACTCATGCCAAAAGGTATGAAAGTTGAGCCATCTGTGCCGAAGGTTGACCCACCGAACCGACCAGCAACTCTCTCAAGACTATCGCTTTTGCTTGCCGGTGAGAACATGGCTTTGCCACTTGTTCCTAAACCACCAGACGTACGTACATACAACGCCCACCAGGCAGTTGAGTATGCAAAAACCGAGGGAGTTCAGGATGCTTTAGTTGAAGCAATATATCGCGCCTTTTGGGAAGATGGGCGAGATATTAACAAGATTGAGAGCCTATGCGAAATTGCAAAGGGGATCGTCTCAGATATCGAGAAGATGAAGTTGGCAATGGAAGGTGACCAATTTGGCGGCAAAGTTGTGGACTTTGACGATGATGCCTATGCCGCTGGCGTTTACAACGTTCCGACGTTCTTTATTGGCGAAAAGCGCTTAGCTGAGCAGCCCTATTCCGTAATTCGAAAGGCAATGGTCGATTTGATGGGATCGGAATCCGAAACTTCACTTTATAAAGGAATCACGTTTGAAAACACCCACGCCAATCGGCCATATACGTTCATCAACATGGTCTCAACAATTGATGGCAAGATCATCACGGGTGAAAGAAACGAGCCAGTCAATGACCTCGGATCTGATATTGATCACCTGTTGATGCATCGCTTAGAAGCCAAAGCTGATGCTGTCTTAGTCGGAGCCAATAGTCTTCGGGCTTCTGGCGTCACCTGGAACCCCAAAACTCATGTAAGAATCGTTGTCACAAAGTCCGGCAACGTTCCCTGGAATTCTCAGTTCCTGACCAACGGAGACGCAATCATTTTAACGAACGAGGATTCTAATCTTGAGCCACAAGGTTCAGTCACCGTGATCAAGGCGGGAAAGACAGACCTCGATTGGGAAAATGCACTGAAGCAATTGTTGGATAGAGGAATCAGGGTCATCAACGTTCTCGGTGGCAGCGAAATCAATGCTCAACTTTTAGAAAGAGAATGTATTGACGAAATTTTCATGACACTTGCCCCAAAAATCAAGCTGGGCAGTGATACGCCAACAATTGCCGGCGGAGCCCCTTTGAAAAGGGAAGACGTCCAAACGTTTAACCTAGTCAGTCACGAGGCTGTAGGTAGTGAAATTTTCTTACGCTACCGGAAGTAAGCGACCTTTTGGGCTTACTCGTTCGTCTCATCTTTCATGAGAATTGCACATTACGCTGTGGCTACAGCGGTTGGTTTCTCGATGGGGATTGGGATCGTTGGATATAAAGTTCCCCAAAGTGATAAGTTGAACTCGGAGGGCCTCAAGAAAATGGCGGAAGGGCTAGGCTTCGAATTGAAAACGATCAATGCGGAAGTTGGTAAGGAAAAGTATGAAATTCCCGTGAAGTCCGCAACTCTGAATATCCCAGTCGGCGCAGAAGTAAGCGCAAGCACCAATTACATTTGGCTGACGGTCAACTTGGGTGCAAACTCTGGTACCAAAAAACACGAGGAAATGCTGAAGTCAAACGGATCCATTCAACCTTGCTTCTTTTATCTTTCTTCAAAAGGTGCCTTGATGATGGCTGAGCCAATTGATAATCGAGGAGTTACTCCGGCAATCCTAAAACGATGCCTCGACAAGCTCGTTGCCGATGTGGACAAAACCGCAACAATCTGGCAAAACTAATCAGACCTTACCAAGTATTGATGAAGACGCCAGAAAGGTCCCTCCAATTCATGTTTACACTGAACTTTCCAACATTTGGAGCAGTAGTCACGTAGGTATAACTTGGGTTCCGATAGGCAGGGAAGATCGCATTACCTGAAGCGAAAAACTTCATGTATGGCCCCTGCCAAGAGCCTGCTGGAATGGGTTTTGAAGCTCCGGCGGAGTCCAAACCTGTTGCTGGTGAAGATTGCTTTCGGATGTCTGATGCGGTTGCCGGATAAAGCCCGGTGTCGTTGTGGAATCGTTCAATAGCCGCACGATACTCCCGCAAATTTTCTCGCAGGCGTGATTCGGAACTCGCTCTCCAAGCATTGTTGAACTTGGGAACCGCAATTGTGGCAAGCACAGCGATGATGATGATGACGATCAAAAGCTCTACAAGGGTGAACCCCGCGCGAAATTTCTGCTTCAATTTGATCCCCTAAAACGTAGTAGCATGTTAGTAATGCCACGATTTGCCCACCCGCTTTCGCCAACAATATTCCTCCGGCGAAATGCAGGAAAAACCGTGCCACTGATCGCAGTCATCTCCCTCGCCGTCATGTTGGTACAGAGCATTATTGCCCTTATCAATTCAATTCCACTCAGTATCCAGACTATATACCGGTATACGGACCGGTTCTTAGGAGTATCTCCAAGACTCGATCCAACGCTGACGCCAGTCTTCGTCAAGGATTTAACGACGAAACCACCGGTAGAAATTGAGCGAGTAATCCTCTGTCGAGGAAGCGGGGCCCAAGTGAAGAGCATCGTTGGAAAGTGGCCGTTTGCCGTCATGGGCTTCGAGAAAGATGACCTCGAATACTATTTGAAACGACAAGGCTATACCGGTATCACTGGAAGGCGTCCGGTTGATGGTGAGCCAGAAATGATGGTCAGCACTGCCGTAGCAAGAAACTTAAACGTAAAGATCGGCGATGTAATTCTAAAGCCAGACGACTCGGATAATTTTTCTCGGCACCCAGTCAAATTGGTAGGCATCATCCAATGTGATCGATGGTTGATGGTTTCCAATAAAAAATATTTCGCGGATACTCAGCCGATTCCAATTGATTTTGCCCTCATCTTCACCAAGAAGTTATCCGACCAACCAACCTATGACAAATGGGCACTTAGCAAGATGAAAGGAAAGTTTGCCCAGCTCTTTGCCTACTCGGAAATTGAAAAAGAGAGCAAAAAAATGTTTGAGGTTTTGTATAAGATTATTGATGCAGTCATTGGCATATTGGTACTCGTAATCTCAATCATGATGGGAATGCTCATGAACATTTACCAGACCCAAAGGCTGGTTGAATTTGGGCTCCTGCAAGCAATTGGACACACCAAAAAGCAATTGTTCAAGCGAGTCTTGACTGAGTCGGTGATCGTGATCGTCGGAGGCTGGTTCTGTGGTCTTCTGGCTGCTCGTGGGCTACTTATGCTTCTCAAGGCAAACCTCATGGACCCCCAAGGTTTTGCTCTCGATATCGGTGATCCAATGGCGATGTCGTACACCGCTCCAGTTCCTGTTGCAATTCTCGTCATCGCGTTCGGTACGATTTGGTTGAGGTTCCGAAAATTCGACCCGGTCGCGGTCGTCGAAAGGAGGATCGTCTAATGGTCGAAGCAGTTGACGTCTCGTTGATCTATCACGACCATGAACGTGAAGTTTTTGCTTGTCGGGACATCAATCTGGAAATTGGCAAAGGAGAATTTGTCGGAATTCTCGGTCCAAGTGGTTCAGGCAAGAGCTCACTCCTCTATCTTCTCAGTGGTCTCAAAAATCCTACTCGAGGAGAAATTCGTATCAATGGGGTCTCAATGAATTCTCTGAATGATACGGAGCGCGCCAATATGAGGCTTCAAAAGTTCGGATTTGTATTCCAGCAACCCTATTTGCTTGGCTACCTAACCGCGTTCGAAAACATCCTAACCGTCAATCAAAACTTGCAAGAAAGAGCAAAGAGCTTGCTTGAAGACCTTGGTCTAAGCGAGAAAATGAACCGATACCCGCACGAACTTAGCGGCGGAGAGAGGCAGCGAGTTTGCGTTGCCCGCGCCCTCGTCAATAGTCCCGAAGTTATCTTCGCCGACGAACCAACTGCTGCACTTGATCACATTAATGGCGAACTTGTCGTAGATATGCTTAATCGTCATCGGAACGATGGATCACTCGTAATGGTGACTCACGACCCGGCAATGATTAAGGATTCGAACCGAACATTGGTCATAAGTGATGGAACTATTACTAGAAACTAGGTGTCAGACCTTGACATCTTGTTCAAAAAGGGTATATTTTTGAATTGCGTCACACGGGTAACCGAGTGGCTTCTGTGGATCGGATCCACAAAAGGCGAAAACTTAGACGAAGAGATGAGAATGACGGATTGCAACGGGGGGAGCTCAATGGAGCGCTTAGAACCAACCGCACACGGTCGCTCGATTCAAATCGTCCCCAATCTCGTCAGGTTTTCCGCGCAAGAGCAATCTTGTGTCTGCGCACGGTATAGAAAAGAGGAATGTGTGATTGACAAACTTATTCATAATTTTGGCTAGCGGACTTTGTTTCGCTTCACTCGCTGCTGACCCAGACAAACTGGGCTTGATGGGCTGGCTACGACAATTGTTCGAAACCAAGCCAAAAAAGATCGAACCGTCACTCGTGATGGCTCCACCCCGTATCATCAACGAAGACGGTTGGACGATGATCCACTGTGACGATAACGAGGCATTCAACGAATGGCTTGACAAAGACACAGAAGGACTTCCTTTCCGCGTTGGTGAAGAACCATCCCTTGGTTCGCATCTGCTCATTGAGCTCTTTGGGTGTAAAGGGTCAACCCTTGAAAAAGATACAACTGTTGGCGAGGCTATGGTTGACGCCGCAAGAGTATCCGAGGCAACTATCGTTGCCGAGTGCTTCAAGGAGTTTAAGCCATACGGCGTCAGCGGTGCGGTCATTATCCAAGAATCCCATTACACCATCCACACATGGCCAGAGCACGGCTACGCAGCCGTAGACCTGTTCTACTGTGGTGGCACGGTAAAGGTGCGAAGAGCGGTCGAATTGCTTCAGGAGCGATTTGAGCCGGCAAGAATCAAGTTCCTTGTCGTTCGACGAGGATCACGTAGCGAAGTCGAGAGATAGCTTTTAGCCGGGAAGCTTTTAGCTTTTAGCAAGGAAGCCAAAAAGCCCAGCTCCAATGAGTTGGGCTTTTTTGTAAATACCTTTAACAATTCAGGTTCAAAATTGTCATTAACAATATTAACAACAAAAGCCTAACCGTCCCGTAACGATCCCTTAACGTCCCGCATGGCGATACTGTTCTCGGAGTAATCACCCCATGCGAAAAGCATTTACACTTATCGAACTATTAGTAGTTATAGCAATCATCGCCATTCTCGCAGCGATCCTCTTCCCTGTCTTTGCTCAAGCGAAAGCTGCCGCAAAGAAGACTGCCGCTCTTAGCAACGCTAAGAATATTGGTACGGCATCAATGCTCTATTCGTCAGACAACGACGATTTGTTCCCATCTGTTTACGATGGTGGCAACGCAAGCAATCGTGGTGGCGACCCAATTGCCACCATGTATCCGTACATCAAGAGCATGGACATCTGGAGTGGATACCGACAGAACAAAGATAAAGTTGGTCTCAATCCAGACGGAACCGTTTTCTACGACAAGAATGACATCGGATACAACTGGGGCTATGAAATTCGTGGCGCAGAGGCTATGGTCAACGAAGAAAGATGTTCGGATGGCGGCCTAGTAGTAGGTTGCGGCGGACGTGGTGCACGGAGATTCAATACCGGTAAATCAAACTCACAGATGGCAAATCCTGCACAGCTATTTGCATTCGGAAATACATACGACACTCCTCGACAAACGATGGGTGGAATCGACTGGTTCTTTGATGCCTATCCAGGTGGACAAAAGAACAGCGGAATCTACTTCACTAGCAATATCGTAACTTCATATGCTGATGGCCACGCTAAATCAGTTCCATTCAAGGGTGGATTTATCGGTGGCCCGTCAGGAACTTGGATCGCCTCTCCTAAGAACTTTGAAGCTCGAGTGAACGGCTACTGTGCTGATCCAGACGCAACAATTAATCCGTTCCCAAGAAACGGATTCCCACTCGGAAGTTTCAAATGTAGAGATTTCCTTGCCTACCCAGAAGCTGCAGGCGTGGTTTGGTGGACAGACTAACCTTAGCTGTCCTGATTGTTGCCGCATCCTTGTTTGGATGCGGTAGCAGCTCGGAAACTAGTACTACTCCTAGTCCGACCGAAGGTGCGGCGATTGCAGAATCCAAGTCTGCATGGACGAAGGAAAAGGTTGATGCTTTCGGTAAGGCTCATGCCGAAGAAGGACGTCTGACCCCTGGTCAAAAACTTGCTGGCCAAGCTCCTGTAGCTGGTCAGGCATCAAAATAAAAAATTTGTAAAAGGCAAATTACTACGAAAAATGGATTTGGTCACTCGCCCGTCGAGTGACCTTTTTTTGCCCCAAATTTTAAGGTTAAAACAATAATATTTCCTTAGGAACGGTTTGGGCTTCTTCTTCAACTATGCTCTTTGGGTGATCACTACTTTATGTGCGCTCCTTGCCGTCCAAGGGACATATTTCGAATCCCCCGCGGGCAGTCGATTTGCAAAAATTAACTATGACGGTGAAACCGTACTTCCAAACGGGCGACTGCTCACTCCTCTTGGAAAGAGGCTCTACACGAGGGACAATCTGTGGAGGATCGAACTTTCTCCGAATGAAAAGACCGCCGTTGGGTTAACCGATAGTGGTCTTTCAGTTTTTGATCTGACAGAGGCGAATCCAAAGCAGCGAATCATCGCTTACAAGGACGGATCAATCTGCGGAACATTTTCTGCCGATGGCACAAAGTACATCATGGGAGGAGGAGAAACCGGTGATCTTGTCATCTACGACACATCAACGTGGGAAATCTCCGACCGGATATCAGTCAAAGATGCCACGAACAAAGATCCATTCATCATTGACCTAGCTTTGACCAAGCGGGGAGATCGGGTATACGCTTTGGATATAGCTCATCAACGAGTTGTGACGATTGACCTACTTCAAAAGACTGTTCTGAGCTTCGAAAAGGCTGGTCGCCAACCTTATGCGATGGTCCTCAGCCCAGACGAGCAACACCTTTACGTTGCAAACATTGGCATTTTTGATTACTCGCTGATTAAAAAGCCGGAAGCAGGAAAAGGAAATCCTCGCGGACTTTCATTTCCGCCGTTTGGATTCCCAACGCCAGAATCTGAGAAAGGCGTTCAAATGGAAGGTCGGGAAGTTGACGGATTGGGCAAAGCCCAAGTCCCCGACGCCCAATCAATTTGGCGTTATGACCTCAGTTCACCAAACAAGCCGGTTGTCGATCGGAAAGTTAAGACTGGAATCTTAATCCATGCTCAGGCGGACAGTGGTAAGGCAGTCGGCGGTAGCGCACCAAACGCATTGACCTTTGTCAGAGGACAGCTCCTGGTTACCAATGCAAACAATGATTCTTTGCAAGTGTTTGACCAGAACTGTAAGCTTCTCAAAACCGTCAAATTCGTTCCCCAACCTCTGCTTGGCAAATTAAGAGGTGTTATGCCAACCGGCATATCTTATGATTCTAAGAGCAATCAAGTTTTTGTGTGCGCAACTGGGCTAAACGCCATGGCGGTCCTAGACGCGACAACCTACAAAGTCACCGGCTATTTTCCGACCGCTTGGTGGCCGATAGCTTCCACAGTTGCCAAAGATGGAACCCTATTTGTGGCTAATAGCTATGGAATCGGAATTGGTCCAAAAGGGGCAAAGAACCCTCGCCTTCCAAATGACGA
>JANPAV010000097.1:0-2758 GCA_031430115.1 Armatimonadota bacterium
GGAATCTGGAAAGCATTCGGTGGCGAGCAGAAACTTTTGGAGAACATGGCGATGAAGACTTTCCGAGTAACCGTAAAAATGTTTATGGACTCGCATACCTTTCACGAAGCCCGTATCCGCCAATGCTGTGTACATGTCGGGACATTTGAAGAAGATCCTCGCCGCTATTCATTCTGCTGGCGATGGCTTTTTGAAGATGCTGAGGACTTCCCTAGCCGGAAATCCACCCTCCGAATGGTATGAATCCCGTCGTTATCGGCTCAATCTTTAATGCACTTGGTTATGCCGTTGGCGCATTCCTGTATTGGCATGAGGCGAAGCGGCGAAAGTTGGCTACCGATGGGATGTCACGAATTGTTCTGATTGGTGCGGTTGCCGGCGTGCTTTTGGCTCGATTAGTTGAGCGAGTTGCCGAGGGAGGACACTTTATAACCATGCTCGATCCAAGCAGCGGTGGGCGGACGATTCTTGGCGGAGTCATCGGTGGATGGATTGCGGTCGAGATTGCCAAACGTAAGATGGGGATTCGGACTTCGACGGGACCGCTTTGGGCGGTGGCGCTGCCCGCCGGAGAGTTTTTTGGTCGTATCGGATGCTGGTTTAATGGCTGCTGCTTTGGCAAGGTTTGCACACTTCCTTGGGCGGTCCATAGTCACGAAGCAATGCGACATCCAACCCAATTCTATTTGGCGGCAAGCGCGGCATTGATCTTTGGTGTCGTTTGGTGGGGTCGAGATCGAGTTCGCGTCTTTCCGCTTTATTTGGTGCTCTGGTCTGCAAGTCGATTCATCATCGAGTTCTTTCGCGAGTCAGTCGGTCACACGAACAGATTCAATACTGCTCAAATAGCTTGTTTAGCACTCTTTGTCGTTGGCATCTATTTGTTCTTCAAACCTAAAGGAGAGGCGAAAGGTGATTGAGCACAGCGAATGTCCAAATTGCGGGAATTCCGTGTCTGGCGGAGGAACCAACTGTGCAAAGTGTGGATTTGGACACAAGATAATTCATTTTGCGAATGACAACAGCGAGAAAGAATTGTTGGCATCTAAACGGCTCCCATTCCGGGCATGGTGGATATTATCATTGCTATTCATCGTGCCGCTGGGTGCTTGTGGTGGTTGTTGGGTATTTGGCTTTAGCATCGATCACCCAAATGAGGGATTTATAAATCAAGCTTCCTTCGTCGAAGTTGTGTCGGTTGCTATCGGCTTAGTTATGCTTCTTGTCAACATTGTTGTTTCGGTTTGGAGGCAAAAATGAGGGATGATATCCCTCAAGGCGAGCCAACCTCGCTGACGTCGGTCACATGTCCGAATTGTAAAGCGCCGATAGCCACGAAAGCGAGATACTGCAAGCTTTGCGGGCATCAAATGCGGTTTCTGCTCATTCCAAACAAAGCATTGCGCCGTGGACCATTCCCACTTTTCATGATCGTTTTGGCTTTGCTTGTGGTTCCGCTCGCCACCATGGGTGCCTGCTCGTTGGGATTAACCGGCGGGGGTTACGACGCCCTAAACAATCCGTTCTTTGTAGAATGTGGCTCGCTAGGGATCGGAATACTGATGGCTTTGGTAAATTTTGCCGTGGGCACTCGGAAGCAGCAATGAACAGTGAGTCACGATCCAAGGATGAAAAGACTTGCCCCAAGTGTAACAAGCAAATTTTAGACGCCACATCATGGTGTCCAAGTTGTGGTGAATTGATCGCAAAAGCTTCAGAATATCGGAAACCAAAGATTAACCCTTGGTGGTTGATTCTTACCTCCCTTTTGGCACCACTTGCCATATGCGGAAGTTGCGTGCCGGGCATATTCCAAGGCCAATTGACCTACTACTTTGGTTGGTTGTCAGGAATCATCTTTCTTGTGCTTGTCACGATTGACTACGAAGATCGACGTCGAAAGCCTTGATTCGTTCGTCTAAACTGCAAAGAGAGGAGCAGAGATGTCCATTCCACCCCAACTCGAAGGCCGACCGTGTCCCAATTGCGGGAAGTTGATTCAAGTCAACACAAATTGGTGTCCCAGTTGTGGTTATGGCTCCCCACAAGCGAACATCAGTAACAACTATCAGGGCCGATATCGGTTCTCTTGGGTCTGGTTTGTGTCCTTGTTCGTTCTCGTCCCAATCGCAAGCTGTGGAGGGTGCCTTGTATATGCCAATAGCAGTGCGGTCTCCACTGGCAAAGGAGATGTTGGACCGATGTTCATGATTGTGACACTTGGAATTCAGTGTCTGTCGATTGTTTTTGGCTTAGGACTTCTCCTTTACAACGGCTTCAAGGGTCGCCAGTAATCCTCCATGCGTCCATTTCACTACGGACTGATTTCGATCGCATTTAGTGCTTTTGTTGTTTTCGGATGTCTTATTCCCTTTGTTTTAGATCTCGAACTCTTGATGCTATCATTCTGCTCGGCATGCTTTGGCTTTCTCTCGCTGATAGCCGCATGCGCTATGCTTTTTGTTAACGCTGAGACAAAACGATGAAACCGGAAGAAACAACACCTGTCCCACAAGAAAACAAATTCGGTCGCCTCGCGTTTGCTTACTGCAAGATCGCAACATTCTCACTCTTGGCCGGACGATTTGCGCTTCCCTTTGCTGCTCTCTTGTCCGCCATATTCTTCATCGTGAGTTATAAGCAAGGCAAAAAAGAGACGAAGTGCTACTTACGCTATCCGTTGCTAGCTGCAAGCTTTTGGCTACTCATTGTAGGTGCTTGGGTTACGATACAATTCCTGCCTGACATCGTTCCATCT
>JANPAV010000098.1:0-6485 GCA_031430115.1 Armatimonadota bacterium
AATTGCTCGTCTTCAAGACCTAAGCTCACAAAGTACCGACCAAGTAGCAAAAGAAGCCTACGACCAAAGTCTTGAAATGGCGCAGGATCGAATGTCTAAGTGGGATTCGTTTGCTGTCCAAGCCGAGCGAACTGAGGCTCATATGGAACTCACGAAGCAAACTTTTCTGAAGACTCGGGATACGCTGAAGGGGCTCAGCCTTACTCAGCAAGAAGCGGTTCGCGTTGACCTCGAACCACTACGAGCAAATCTGAGCCGAGTCCAGACGGATGCTCACGAGATTCAGCGAGCTATAGAAGAGCTACGACAGATTTAGGTTAGTCAGGAGTCAAGAGTCAAGAGTCAGGAGAAGGACTAAGAATTATCCTTTCTCCAAACTCCAAACTCCAAACTCCAAACTCCAAACTCTAAACTCCCGACTATTCCGGCTTTTTCCCAGTCTCACACGTAACTACCGAGTGAATACCGCCCCGGGCACTAAAGTTGCCGGTAACCCGCATCCATCTCGGCTTGCACGCACCATCCAAATCATCGAGCATTTGATTGATGACCGCTTCGTAAAAGATCCCTTTGTTCCGAAAATCTAAATAGTAGTACTTCAAACTTTTGAGCTCGATGCACTCGTCGCCGGGGATGTACTCCAGTTCAATCGTGGCAAAGTCAGGTAGACCAGTTTTGGGGCATACGCTGGTGAACTCAGGATTCACGTGCTTGATCGTGTAATTGCGGTTTGGGTTCGGATTCGGAAACGTCTCAAGCTCAATCATGGGGAGGATCTATTTTACTTCTTTAGATCAATGTACTGGGTAAGACCCTCTTGCTTACTCAATGAAAAGGTGAACCAAAGTGTTCGGCGTTGGGTTTCTTCATTGGTAGGTTTTTCCACTAGCTTCTTTCCCGTTGGCGTATCGACGAAGGCATAGTTGCTCACTCGGTCCTTCCACTTTACGACGATACGAAATCCCCTTAGTTGGTCGAGTCCAAGGCCGTTGAGTGCCAGTCCTTTCGCCAATTCATAAGTGCAACCATGTCTCTCCAAAATCACTTTTAGCACCGTGCTTAGAAATTGATCTCGCTGGTTTCCGCCAAGGTCTGATAGTCCAATACCTTCTTCGCGCGCAGCGAGCTCCTGTTGATTCGGCGAAAGCGTGGCGAACAACTTAAGTGAATCTAAACAATCGTTGACCTTTGTAAGGTTTGCGCGAGATACGGGATAATTCGTTTCACCATTAGCAAGTTGATCCTCACCAAACGTTCGAGCAATAATGAGTACTTGATCAAGCGTGGGAAACTGACCTACTTCTGCTGGTTCAATCTTATTCCAAACGCTTTCCGGTACCTCATTCTTGCGACGCGACCAAAAACCGAAGTTTCGAGCGAGCAAAAAACCGTTGTCTTCTTTGGCTAGGCATTGAGACTCTTCCATTAGCCTGCCAATTGCCTGACTGCCATCGCTTCTCCTCGATTCATCCTTGATACAGCGTTTCGTTCCGTAAAGGCATTTAATGTGGAGCGATCAGCTTGAGCGACGACAGGAATAGATGTGGCACGGTGAAGCCAGCGAAGATGATCTCCCAATCGAAAGTGCTTTCTTGCCCAGGGCGAGCCCCACTCGGGTGTCTTTTGATCGATGGCATGTGAGAACTTTTTTGGGGTTTCCGAGCGCTCCATCCACGGTTGAAGCAAAATGTAGAACGGCATTTTTTTGAGTGACGGATCGACGTTAAAATACGAACTTGTCGATGAAAACATGCCGCCGCTCTGTGATCCTCCAGAATTTCGTTCGAGATCTGAAGGTTCAAAATCAAATGAGAGTTCATTAGCTCGGAATCTCCCCGTCGAAGGGTTGAATCGGAAGAATGCGAATCTTCGCCGCTCTAGTTCGACATCAACACTCTTTCCCTCACTGTCGATTTTTGTCGTTCGCGTCGAACGATCAAAATCCGAAGGATAGAGTCTCAGTTTGACACCGGGTATCGTACTTGCTGCAAATGGCCTTCCTTTCCAAAAATCGGCAATGTCCGAAGCATCAAGCTGAAGTAATGCCCGCCCCAACGAGTAGCTTCTTAATCCGAAATAGAGGGCTCCTATATGTTTGGTAGCCTCGGCAAGCCTTTTCTCATCGTGAGCTTGACTTGCCGCGAGGGCTTCATCATTCCACTCCTTGGTAATCTTTTGACTTATTGTCGGATCAACGAAAATCGGTCTGAGGGGTCCCGGCTCGTTACTGTACGGCACATTTTTCGCGACGTACTGGCAAGCCCAAAGCTTTAGTTTGAGGTCTTCGAGACGAAGGTCATTTTCTGCCTGGACGAAATTCCGCTCTCGGTTGATGTTCTTGACGTCCATTTCAAGGCGATAGCCCTTTTCCACTGGAACCCAGTCGCAATTGAGAACTTTGGCAACTTTGTCCATCGTCTCAGCTAGGGGACGCTTATCGACAAAGACATCGACCTTCAAATCCTGAACTTTCTTGTCTACGGAAAACTTGACTCCCGAAGATGAGGACACTTCAGCGCAAAAGTCCGTTATCTGGCGGAGGCTCACATCGAAATCAGTCGGCGTAGTCAGCCGACTATCCGAAAGGACGCCACTCTGAAAACCAATAACCAAACCAAGGAGAACCATTACCTCTCATTCTACAAAGAAACGGCGGGAAAAACCGTCGCGAAGAATACTTTCGTATTCGTGACCGCAGTCAGCCGCCCATGCACACCAGAAAATCAAAGGTTCGTTACCCGTGTTGACCGTTCGATGAGCCAACGTGCCGTCAATGTGATAAGTGACCCCCGGAGCAAGATCAACCGTCGTTATAACTCGATCAACATCCATGAGTACGACCAAACCTTGACCAGAAACACAAACGATCAACTCCCCATGAGATGGTTTGCGGTGCCAATGACCGCGAGTCATAAAGTATTCGCCGCCTACGTTTCCGGGGAACAAGCGTGTCGAACCCCAGAGAATCGCCCCTTCGGTGCCATCGGGCTTCGAGAAGTACGTTTCTGTTTCATACAATGGTTGCAAGGAAACTAAATCGGCCGCGGCGGGGTCGTGCCAGTAGTCACGCAAATCACCGACCGTCCGAACCGATCGAACAGCTTCTCCATGAATAACTCCAGTTGATAAGTCAGTTAAAACCAAGGTGTTCGGTTGAGAATTTCACAGATTGACTAAGGTCGTAAGACTCAAATTTAAAATCCGTTGTAGGACGATCTGAAAAAGTTCGTTTTGGAGCGAGTTCTATCTCTTGTCCATTTTCCAATACCGTTTCAGAATTATAGATGGCTGAATTCAATAGATAGTTTCGGATTGTGAATTTCATGCTGGGGACTGAATTTAACGTGAAACCTGCTTGAATCAGTATATCTAGCATCGAATCGGAAACAAAACCACGCCCGGTTATCCCTTCGATGATGGACATAGCAAAGAGCTTTTGTTGAGCGTCACCGAGCCTAAGGAATGGGAGTCCTTTTCGAGGATCTGATGCATCTTCAATTTGAAGTTGGTCAAGACTATTGAGAAACCTTAGTGCTGGATACGCTTCAGCGAACCGGAAACGAGGGAATGTGAGAACAAATCCCTTGGAGTCTTCCAAGAGCATTGCCTGGGTATGAGATATGTTTCCAGCAAGCTCACTATAGTCGGCGAACTTGAGTTTGCCCTTTGTGGGACGCTCGTACCGAGCCAAAACATCTTCCGGTAACTCATCGGTCGATTTTCTCCAGTAAACGCCATCTCTGACGAGTAGGAAATTATCGCTTTTCCGACCAAAGCCGTTACATGCTTTAAGGAGCTTCGTAAGGTATTCACCCTGGCTCTTGGCTTGACGATATGACTTGATGAACGGATGAACGATTCGATCTGCTGGGGCAATAACGGGAATCTTGGTGATTCGGTGGAACCACCTTAAGTGGTCGCCAAGCCGCTGACGTTTCTCGTACCATGGCGAAGGGTCTCCATTCATGTCATTTGGATCAGTCGTGAGTCTGTCGGCAAAAGAAGTCGGCAATTCACTGACCTGATCCCACTCTTTGAGGGAAACCGCAAATGGTCGCTTAGATAGAACCGGAGTGAGATTCTCAAACGGATAATGGGATGCGGGTTGAGCAGCCATGGCTGTGACATTGCCTGAGAATGTCATTTCTTTACTGCCAACTCGATGGGATTCTGGATCAATCCGAACAATCAGAACAGATTTGATGGAGGTGCTCAGAGGCATATCCGGATTTGGTTTGATGTCTCCAAGGGAATACTGGAATCGAGATTTGGCTTCATTTGAGGCAATGAAGGGTAACCCATTTCGAAGTTGAGCAACTTCGCTCTGATTCATGAGTCCGAAAAGTCTTGCCATTTGAAGGTTTGGCAAACCGTCGCTTATTTGTTTGAGCGCATCGTACTTGACTTGCAAGGCCTCAATCTTTTCCGCGGAAGCTTTGGCTTCTTTTGCTCCTTCTAAGTCGGCGAGCGCGCTTTCGGAGGCAGGAGCCCATTCTGCAAATCGGTTCCCAACCCTTTGCCAGGGTTTCTTGCTTTTTGGCACGAGTCGATCAATTTCTCGGTAAACCGCTATGTCATGATCGACCACTTTGATAACTTGACTGTCCTCATCGGCAATATATGCCTTTTGTTGGTCTGAGGTTGCCTTGTTCGGAACGAGTTTATAGCCATTTCCTTCACGTTGCCATTCGAGATTGAACACCTCAGACAATTTTGAAAGAGTCGCTCCAATTGGTTCGTCATCCACGAAAGCATCAACTTTTAGGTATTCGAGTGAGGGGTCGATCGAAAGGGGAACTCTGCTCGCTGCTCGGGCGATTTCGACGAATTTAGCTAACGGGGTGAGGGCGTAGTCAAACCCCACGCGTTCCAGAAGTCTTGGGTCAGTTGCTATTGCCCCTTGACTGAAAATTAGAGCGACAGCGAGATTCACCATAGATATGTCTACTTTACGATGAATCCCACCAGAACGCAAATAAGAATTTTCTTACATCTTATGGATCGCGTGACCCATTGCGTCTTCAAACGCTTCAATAACTGCTTCAGCCATGGTTGGGTGCGCGTGCATGACGGTTTCCATTGAGTCCAAAGTAGCCTCGTGGACTAGGGCTGTAACTGCCTCGTGCAAGATATCAGAGACATGACCACCGATCATGTGAACCCCAAGAATCTCACCGTACTTCTTCTCGGCAATAACCTTTACAAAACCTTCGGTCTCGTTTGATGCCATTGCTTTTGCAAAGATTCCAAACTTGGATCGACCAACCACCACATCGTAGCCTTTCGATTTCGCTTCGGACTCGGTTAGTCCCACGCTGGCAACTTCCGGCGAAGTGTAAACCACGTTTGGAACTAAACCGTAATTAAGGGTCTTTGGCGACTCTGGCTTAAGAATATTGTTCACCGCGGTTAGTCCCTCTTGCTGAGCAACGTGAGCAAGCTGAATTCGCCCTGTAACGTCACCGATCGCCCAGATGTTTGGTACATGGGTCTTGAGCGTATCATCTACAATCTCGACTCCCCGTCGATGTAGTTTGACGCCGACGCCTTCGAGGTTCATATCATCGGTATTCGCTTTTCGACCAACCCCTAAGAGCACAACTTGAACATCCAGCACTTCGGTATCGGTGCCTTTCTTAATTGTAACTTTCCAACCGGTTTTGGTTTTCTCAACCTTATCAATCGTTGCACCTGTCTTCACCGAAACGCCTTGCTTCGTCAATTGCTTCCCAAGCTCGGCACCAAGCTCTTCGTCCATGACATTAATCAAGTTCGGCATCATCTCTACGAGGGTGACTTTAGTTCCTAGGCCGTTAAACACATAAGAGAATTCGCAGCCAACTGCGCCGCCACCGAGAACAACCATGCTGTCTGGGACAAAAGGAGCAGAAACCGCATCGTCCGAGGTCCAAATGTTTTCTTCTCGACCGCCAACCAAGCCCGGAACAGGCAGGTGAATAACCGATGAGCCCATCGCGAGGATAAAGCTCTTGCCTCGGTATTTGGCTTCCTTTCCGTCTTTGTCGGTTACGGACAAAGTGTTTGCATCAACAAACTTGGCAAAACCTTCGACGTAAGTGACGCCTTTCTTTTTGAAAAGCATCCCGATTCCGCCGCGCTCAGTAGAAACGATCTTGTCTTTGCGCTTCATCATCGCTTCGAAGTCCATTTCCGGAGATTCGACGGCCTTCATTCCAAAGCTTGCTGCCTTCTTTGTTTTATGCAGCATCTCTACGCTGGCAATCATCGCCTTCGAAGGAACGCAACCTACATTAAGGCAAGTTCCGCCAAGAAGACCCTTTTCAACGCACATAACTTTTGCTCCCATTTGGGCTGCGCGGATCGCGGCGTAGTACCCGCCGGGACCTGAGCCAATCACAATAATGTCTGCGTCGAATTGTTCGTTTGCCATAGTCTGAGTTTTCTCCTGCTCTGCTGGTATGCCCGAAATCGCGTTAATAATCGAGGACGCTGGCATCGGCGTT
>JANPAV010000099.1:0-2508 GCA_031430115.1 Armatimonadota bacterium
TCCAACTCTAAATGTCCAAAATTGCGGAAATTTGAGAGCCTCAGATGCTTTGCCGCAAAGCTCAATCCACACCCTCTCTTCTAAAGAGCTTGCTTACTTTAAAGAGTTTATTCTTATTATTAAGCATGGGGATAAGCGGCATAACTCCACGCTCTCGAAGGTTCCCTAGCTTCAAGGACCGAGCTGGGTAAAGCCGTGGAAAACCTAGAGTACTTTCGAAGGTTTTGCCCATACCAACACTTATTCCCACTTGTCCCCATTTCATCCACAAGGATTACAACAACCCTCGCACACGACCATATTTCATGACAGTTGCCTCGGCAAGGTAGAGCGGATGTACCTGAGACTGCATCTTTACTCCGAGGGCTTCGGACATTGGAATCCATACAGAAACGGTTAGATGGTTTTGAATATCTGGCGGTAATTCAGGAAATCGATCGCAGTATCTTCTCAGCACGTAATATTGGGCGTCGGTCATGTTTCTGAGTTCGCCGACATGCGCCTCGAGAGGATGGATTCCCACTCGGTGAGGAGCAATGCTGAAATTAGGAACGACCCGGACTTCGTGGGTGACAATCGTGCCCGCCACCAAATCTCCGACCCTTTGGAGTTTTGGATTGACGAACATTGCGATGGTCCCGAGGAAGTAAAAACCAGGGAGAAAATCGGCAACACGGATGAGGTTTCGCCCGGTAGCCGCGGCAA
The DNA here is from genome assembly GCA_031430115.1 of Armatimonadota bacterium. Lineage (GTDB taxonomy): Bacteria > Armatimonadota > Fimbriimonadia > Fimbriimonadales > Fimbriimonadaceae > Fimbriimonas. The sequence continues at coordinate 706 of JANPAV010000099.1, forward strand.
AGGTTACCGGTGTACCATCGGCCATTCGGACCCGGATTCCCGCCATTTTTTTGCCGAGTGTCTGACCGTTCCAAAGTCCTTCGAAAAAGATGAAGTAAGCAAACGGCATTAAGCTGAAAATAAAGAAAACGACTCCGAGGGCGATTTCTCCAATGGTGGTACTTAAGCTCGAAAAGGCAAGACCAAAGATGCCGGCAACCATGATCATTATGTAAAAGAACACAAAGATGATGATCACATCGACAAAATGGGCTAATGCACGACTTCCGAGCCCGGCTAGGCGGTAAGTTAAAACAGTCTTTTCGGGACTCAGGACGGCGATATCCAGAGGCACGGATTGATTGTACATTGCGAATGCCAGAAAATCCGAGCGAGTTTGGAAAAACGGATACTTTCTTCGAACCTCAAGTAGTTCGAAGCGTATTAGTGCCAACCAGATTCTTTTGGGCACTAGTCGCATTAGGCATCCCGCTGATTGCAATCGCAACTTACATTGGCTTTAGTTGGTTCGCTTGGTTCTATAATGTTGCCTTGCTCTTTGCCTTGTTTGTTTCATTTCGATTTGGACCAAACAGCCAAGATCTGAGATTCCGGCGCCGGATGGATGCGGTCCTTTCTGTCCGAGCAAGAAATCGAGTTCGAATTGAATTAGATCACGACGGCGACTTCCCCCTTTCCGGAATTGTTCGAGACGAAATACCGGCCACTTTTTTTGCGGAATCACCCGAAACCAAGCTCTCAATATCGCCAGGACAAAAGTTTTCTTATGATTACTTCCTCGTGCCACCTGAACGCGGAGAAGAGTATTTTCGAGCTACATTTCTCCGCCTCAACTGTCCGTTCGGGCTGGCTCAGAAACAGATTCGACTGAATACCGAACAACCGGTGAAGGTCTATCCAAACATCCTGGCATTACGGGAGTTTCAGCTATTGAACCAGCAGGGCAGATTGCGTGAGGCTGGCGTTCGCAAATCCCGACTAAAGGGTATGGGAACCGAGTTTGAATCTCTCCGGGATTATTCGGAGGGGGATGACTTTCGGAAAGTGGATTGGAAAGCCACGGCACGGCGCGGCAAGATCATCGTTCGTGAGTATGAAGTCGAACGAAACCAGGCGGTCATTATTTGCATTGATTGCGGCCGACACATGATGGCTGAGATCAATGGCGTGAGAAAGCTTGACCTTGTCTTAGACTCAATATTAATGATGATTCAGTCTGCGATTTCGGCAGGGGACAATGTTGGACTCTTAGCGTACGGCGCGGATATCATTCGATTTGTTCCGCCGAGAAAAGGGCACCGGCAGCTGGGTGTTCTCCTCAATTCGATTTACAACTTGGTCGCCGAACCAGTCGAGTCTGATCCAATCCGGGCATTTAGCTATTTAGCATCTCGCCATAAGCGCCGATCTTTGATGATTAACTTTACGGCAGTTGAAGACCGCGACCAGGCTCAAGATGTGATTCAGTCATTCGGAACGTTCTCACGGAATCACATTGCGCTATTGGCAAACATTAACGACCCTCGGTTCAGGGAGATCTTGCGAGCTCAACCAGAAGACTCAGATTCTTTGTTTAAGTACGCGAGCGCTCACTTCTTGACTGACGAACGCCGCCAAGCGGCGACAATGTTGCGAACCGTGAATATCAATGTCTTAGATTCCGAGCCTCAAGATTTGGCTCGCGACTTGGTTAATTTCTACTTGGATGTCAAGTCTCGCGGCAAGCTGTAGGCCCAGTTCCTTTGACAAAGATAACAGTTATCTGAGGTTATTTTGGAAATGCTCCCGATGGCACAGAGGTTG
>JANPAV010000100.1:0-4108 GCA_031430115.1 Armatimonadota bacterium
CTTGAAGGAAGGTCGAAAGCTGATTTTGGTTCCGAGAGAGATGCCATGGAACCTGATTCACCTTCGAAATATGGTGCAACTGACCGAAGCCGGGGCGACTATTTTGCCGGCTTGTCCGGCTTGGTACACCAATCCATCGACTCTTGAGGAGTTGGCGGATACGGTAGTGGCAAGGATATTGCAAAACCTTGGCGTTGAGCAGACATTGCAGAAGCAATGGATGCTTGACGAATAGACTCAATTTGACCCTAATCAGACTCAAGGTTCGTACCGAGAATTTTACTAGTCTGATTTTATGCAGTTTAACTACAACGCCGAAGAATTAAGAGCAGTGAACGAGGCGAGGGACCTTGTTCACAGTAACCCACTGGAAGCGTTTCAGCTTTTAGATTCGGTTGTTGTTGGTTATCAGACCTCAGGAAAAGTAGTTTGTGCTTTAGAATCAAGGTCATGGCAGTGTTTTGCTTCGCTTTCAGTTCTTAAATATGACCAAGCCAAACTCACGATAGAATTATTGATTGCAGAAGCTACTCGTGCGGATAGTAGTCGATTTATTGGATTCGGAAAGCTCTATCTGGGAATTATTTCGGCCGAATGTGATAAGAGTGAAGAAGCACTCGACTTCCTTGAGGAGGCTCTTCAGATTGCAACTGAGATAGGCGATTTGGATCTCAAGCACCGAGTTCAAGATAGTTTGGCCTATGCCCATATCCGGTTTGAACACTACGAAAATGCCATTCAAACATTGAATCACTGCATCCGGAAAGGAGGCACCAATGGCTTGCCAAACAACAATTCAACTATCTATTTCAATATTGCCTCGGCAACCGTTCAATTGGCATTTCGCGAGTTAACTGAGGGGGCTTTGGGGGCGGATAGAATAGCCCAGGTTAATCGTTCGCTTGAAAACTCAAGGGTGAATATGGCTGCCGACCAGCGCCTCCACTCTCTAACAAATATTCTTTTTGCTGTATCTTATGGACTTGAAGGTGACCCCGATCGTGGTCTTATCGCTCTTTCGGAAATCAAGGAAAATGCCGTAACCGGTTGCTATACTCAGCGCAAAGCTCTTCTTAGGGCACGATGCCAACTTCTTGAAATGGCAAATCAGTGGGATGAACTTGTAACCGAAGCCAAAGGGTTTTACACAGAGATGGAGGAAGTGCGTCAATATTCGGCGCTCAACCCTATACTTCGGCAACTGGTGAGAGCATATGCCAAGATTCAGAATTACAAAAGCGCCTACGAAGCCCTCTTAAGAGTGATGGCTAGGGACCAAGATGGTGGGCTCTTTTACCGCAAGGAACGAGTTCTGCTGGCTTCATTGCAACAAGATCTTGAGCAGAACAAGTTCGATCAAGAAGTTTTGCGAATGCGAAACAAGACCCTTATTGAGCGCAATAAGGCCCTTGAACTAGAGGCTCGCTACGACCCGCTATCTGGCTTGCTGAACCGGCGCGGAACAGAAGAGGCTTTGCAGCAGTTTACGGAGCGAAAGTTTGCAACTCGGTTCCTGATCGCTTTGCTTGATATTGACCACTTTAAGCGGGTTAATGACAAATTTGGTCACGCAATTGGGGACCAAGTGATTCACGAGTTTTCTAACTGTCTAATTAGCTCCGTAACAAATCCTGCAAAGATTGGTCGTTGGGGCGGCGAAGAATTCTTAATCGTATTCGACGTCAGTGACGAACACGAAATGGATACAATTGGTCAAAAGTTGGTCGAAGAGATTCGGTCATTGAACTGGGATCACATTCATAAAGGGATGAAAGTTACGGCTTCGGTCGGGCTATCTATGTGGTGCAAAGGGGACTCGTTAGATAACGCGGTTCGAATTGCCGATGACATGCTTTATGATGTAAAACACCATGGTCGAGACAATTGGCGTTCTTGGCCTCTCGATGAAGCAGCATAGACTGAGCTTTTTCGCGTAAGAATAAGGTGTGAGCAAGCGAATCGTACTTTGTGGCGGCACAGGCTTAATTGGATCTGCCCTCAGCACCAAACTCAAATCTTCCGGATATGATGTGCTTATTGTCACTCGAACGCCGAAGGGAGACGAGTACGGTTGGGACCGACTTCAGGAGGCTCTGGAGGGTTCTTTAGCGGTCGTGAATCTTTCCGGCAAATCAATAGCTTGTAAGTTCACTGAGGAAAATAAGCGTGAAATTCTTTCGTCTCGAACTGAGACGGCTACGATGGTCTCGGATGCCATTAATCGTTGCGTGGTCAAGCCAACAAAGTGGATAAATGCTTCAGCAACCGGATTTTACGGTGATCGTGGCGATGAGGTCCTCACCGAATTGAGCCCAGTGGGTTCCAATTTCTCGGCAGAGACATGCGTTGTATGGGAAGATGCATGCCTAAAAAGCTCGGCGGAAACTAAAAAGGTTGTGATCCGAATTGGGGTTGTTCTGTCGGCAAAGGGCGGGGTACTGGCAAAGCTTGTGCCGTTAGTAAAAGCCTTACTTGGTGGTAGTGCGGGGACTGGGAACCAATGGATTTCGTGGATACATTTGGACGATATTGTGCGATTAATACAGTGGACTATTGAGAATGAATCTGCGCAAATAGTAAATGGAAGCAACCAAAAACCTATACAAAACAAAGAGTTTATGACATGGCTTCGAAGAATCTATAACCGACCTTGGTCACCACCAGTTCCCGCGGTTTTGTTGGTGATTGTTGGAAAACTCTTTGGACCAGATTCTTCATTGGTATTGGATTCTTGTCGATTGGTACCGTCCGTCCCACCCGGGTTTTCCTTTGAGCACCCAACGCTGGGTGATATCAGACTGACCGACCTTTGAAGGATAATGGCCTTAGCGCTTTTGTTGCTCGGGGTTAACTTCTGATTTATCCTCGCTTCAAGTGAATCCAATCGGGTAAAATTTTGGGTTCATTTACCGCTGAGAGCGCATTTTTTGTCATGCAAGTAACTCGAGAAGATTTGAATTCCTGTACCGTTCGTTTGAACGTAGTTTGTTCGGCCGAACAGGTCACCGACGCATTTAACCGCGCGATCAAAGCCATCGCCAAGGAAGTCCGAATTCCTGGTTTCCGACCTGGACATGCTCCAAAGCAAATGGTCGAAAAAATGATCAATGAGCAAGAGCTTTATAGCCAAGCCGCGGACATTTTGATTCAGCGAACCTTTAAGACCGCTATGGAGCAGGAAAAGATTCAGCCTGACACTGGCGTTCGACCTTCGGTCGAGATTCAGGATCTTGACCGAGCTGGTCAAAAGGGTGCTTACTCGGCAAAAGTACCGCTACCTCCAAAGATTGAACTCTCCGAATACAAAGGCTTGGCAGCCACCCATCCGCCGACCGAAGTTACGGATGAAGAAGTCGAGTTTCAAATCAATGAGCTCCGAAAGAAGCAAGGAAGTCGGGAAGCTATTACCGACCGAACTGCGCAAGAAGGCGACTACTGTGTTGTCAACCTAAAACTTGATGGTGACAAAGGCGAAGGAAAGAACTTCATGGTTGTGTTGGGTCAGACTTTCCCAAGTCTTGATGCCGCATTGGCTGGTATGTCCGCCGAAGAAATGAAGCATCTTGAGCTGGACTTTCCAGCGAACTTCAGTGAAAAGTCATGGGCGGGCAAGAAGTCGCCGGCACAGGTGACTCTCAGTTCAATCAGTGCGATTACGTTGCCTGAGCTAAACGAAGAGTTTGCGAAATCGGTTAAAACTGAATCTGTTGAAGAGCTTAAAGTTCGAATGAGAGACAGCATCGTTAACGCTAAAGCTAATATGGTGCGAGACATGCTCCAAGATCAGCTTCTTGAGAGCTTGAGACAAAGCTCAAAGGTTGAAGTTAGTGACAACATGTGGGAAGCTTTGGCTAACCAACGGTTGGGTGAGATTCAAGATCAGCAGCAGCAACAAGGCAAAACTCTTGAGCAATACGCTCAAGACAATGGCATGACCATGGACGAGTTCGTTAAGGCATGGCACGACCAAGCCAAGGTCCATGTTGAGCGAGCGATGGTTGTTCGAGAGATTTTTGCCAAAGAAAAGCTTCAAATCACGAATGAAGAATTGAACAACGAATTGTTCTTCATGTCCCAAGAATTTCAAGTTGATGCTATGGAGCTTCTC
>JANPAV010000101.1:0-3988 GCA_031430115.1 Armatimonadota bacterium
GCTTAAGACATGAAAGTTGCTCCGAGAATTGTTGTTGCATCGCTGATCGCCAGTGCGATCTTTGCGCTTTTCTCCCAGGAACTTTTGATGGCAGATGGCATCGGGTTCAATTTTGCGATTCTGAGCATTGTGCTGGTGGTCATTGTTTTACTGATGCGAGCAAAAAAGCTCATTGAACCGACATTCCATCCGGGTTACTTCGTGCTTCCAATGGGAGTTGTAGCTTTTGGCTTTGCGGTTCCTGATTCGCGTGGTCTGGACGCACTTAATATGACGGTCGGGCTGTTGTCGCTTGGCTACTGTGCGATGCGATGCGCGGCCGGAAAGTCCTTGAGCCTAGTTGAAAGCATGGGCAAGGTTCCTGCCGTTGTTTTTGCCATTCCGTTGGCGGGTCCATTTCTGGCTTTTCTCGCGGACTGGACACAAGCCAAAGTTCCGAAGAACTTGAGTACACGTCGAGGTGCATTTGTCGGAGCCTTGGCAGCAATTCCGTTTCTCGTCATTTTTGGAAATGTGCTTGCTCAAGCTGACCCAATGTTCGGGAAGATTTTTTCTTTCAACCTAAATTTTAACCCGGACATCGTTGTCGTTCGGACCGTGATCTTTGTCTTTTCAATGTCGTTTTTTGCGGGGCTGATGATCTACTTCTCGCCGCAAATGTTTGCAAGGATGAATATCGCGGCGGGCTTAAATCGCGATCCAAGTTTGCCGCCCCCGGTCATGTATCCCGGTAGTCCTTTGCCGAAGGTCGAAGCCGCGCCCCAGCCTTCGCGAGAGGGAGAGCACGTTGCGACTTTTGTGACGTTCTTTGGTTTGATTGCAACCATGTTCCTGATCTTTGTGTTGGTTCAGGCGCGGTATCTGTTCGGAGGTGATTCGGTCGTCTTGAAGACGGAGCATTTGACCTATGCTGACTACGCCAGAAGAGGGTTTTTGGAGATTGTTGGAGTCGCGGCGGTTTGCTTACCAATGCTTATTTTTGGTCAATACGCATTAAAGAATTTTGACGAGAAGTTGCGGAAGTCGGTGAATGTCGTGCTAGTCATTGTAGTCGCGCTCCTATTTTTGCTGCTTGCGTCGGCGACGTTCCGCTTGCGGCTCTACGTTGGTGCTTATGGACTTTCTCCTCTACGAGTCTATGTTGCGGCGGGGATGCTTTGGTTGTTTACACTATTTGCGGCTTATCTTCGAAATGGGTTGAAGTGGAAACTCGACCCAATTGGTCGGTTTGTCTTTGCAAGTATGGTGATGATTACCATGGGTCTGAATTTGGCAAGGCCAGACTACTGGATTGCCAGGGTCAATTTGACTCGTAGCGAAGCAAAGAACCTCGATCCTCAAATGATCATTGAAGCGGGAGCAGATGCTCGCAATGCGGTTCGAGATTTTGGGGGCGAGAAAATCATGATTTCAGATAAGACTTCAAACATTGAGGCCGAATACCTGAAACATCTGAAATCGGTGCCGCATGGTTGGAAGGAAATGACCATTTCTCAGATGACTAGTTCGCAAAAGTGAACCAAGTTTTAACTTGTTTGGTTACTTCCCTAAAGTCGTAACATAGTCTTTTAGCGGATGACCTTCGGTGTAGCGTTTGAAATTTGCTAGAAAATGATCGACGAGGCAATCCATTTCGTTTTGCATTCCGCCGGCGACGTGGGGGGTGATGAAGCAGTTTTTCGCGCTCCATAGCGGATGATCGGACGGAAGTGGCTCAGGGCTAGTTACGTCAAGATAGGCGGCGGCAATCTTGCCAATGTTGAGCACAGATACAAGAGCGTCTTGGTCCACGGTGTCTCCACGTCCAACGTTGTAAAAGGCGGCGCGGGGTTGAAATTGGCTAAAAACTTTCTCGTTAAATAGCTTGCTCGTCGATGGTCCGGCAGGAAGTAAGTTGACGACGTGATCGGCCCAACCAAGGTGGCTTTCGAGATCCGAAATTTTGAAGGTAGGGACTGGCTCGTCGCCGTTAGGTGTTCTTCGGACACCATGGATGTTGCAACCAAAGGGAGCGAGCAATTCTGTTAATCGAACTCCAATTGCGCCGTAACCAACGATGAGGACATTTTCGCCAGTCAGCACTCGCTCGATGGGGCGTAGGGCGTTATAAGTCCATTCATGGTTCTCATGGCTCTTGAGGCTTTGGATGAACCGACGGTTGTGACAAATCATCATTGCAAAGACGTGCTGTGCGCAAGGGTCGTCGTAAACGGATGAGCTGTTGGTGAAAGTGGTTTGGTTTGCGGCTAGTGCATCGCGGAGGTCGGATCGGTCATATCGGGTGAAGCCGGCACTCGTGATGTGAATCCACTTGAGTGTGTTTGGTGCCAGAATATCTTCAACTGCTGGTTGGCCGAAAGCGATGTCCGCTGTCGTACAAGATTCATCTCGAGAACCGACGGAGAGGTTAGTTCCGGTTGAGTTGGCAACCACGAGAGTATGGGGTGCGAGTTTGTCTCGTAACCACTGGAGCTTTTCAGGTTCTAGGTCGTGGTTTGTCCAGATGTTCACTGGTCGTAAGTTTACTTACAATTCTTTCGTGGCGAATAATCTTATGTGTGGTGCTCGTCGTCATGCATGGCATCGTGAAGCTTGCGCTTTCCGTCTTCAAGACCTTGCTGAAGTTGCCCTACACCTTTTCCGATGCCGCGCATCAGTTCCGGCAGTTTTTGACCACCAAATAACATAAGAATGACAAATCCAATGACGAGCCATTCGCCACCACCGGGCAAGCCTGGCACTATTTTTCCTCGGGCTTTGGTTCGTCTTTCTTTTCTTCGGATCCTTCGGAGAAGGCTTTTTTACCTTCGTCGAGTCCTTTCTTTAGTTCACCGACGCCTTGACCAAGTCCGCGCATGAGTTGAGGAATCTTGGCTCCGCCAAAAAGGAGGAGAACGGCGCCACCAATGATCCAAAGCTCGGGTCCACCGGGCAATCCAAAGATGGCAAAAGGCAATGTGTTCATAGACATGAGGCTCAACGTCATTATACTGCGTTAGTTCGAACTATCTTCCTTAGAGTTACTTGATTCGTCGGAACTATTTGAATCTATTTGAATATCGAAACCGCCTTTCTTCTTTTTTGAACCCATATTCATGTCAAATCGGCCCATCTTTCCATTCTTATCGATCCTATAGACGTCCTTTGCTTCTGCATCAATGAGCAGCCATCCTCTTCGTTCATCAACGAGTTCGCTCATGAATTTTGGACTTTCATTGAAGGGCAGTTTCTTGAACGGACCGGCTTGATTGAAAGCAACCGTTTTCGTTTCAAAGATTGCGATTGCTTCTGGATTGGCTTTGGTGACTTCCTCAATCTTCTTTTCAGACAATGCCTCATTGAACATGAACCCCGTCTTGACACCACTACCTTCACATGACCACTCTCCACCTGGCTTCCATATGGTTGTCAGTGGCATGTCTTTCATGTCCTTATCAACAACAAAGTATTTTCCTATGTCGGCTTGCCATGTCTTGGCATTGGGCAACTTGCCATCGTGGGCTTTTGAGTATTCGCGCAATGCAACTTTCATGCTCTCGACATTGACCATGCAACCAACCATGGACATTGCACCTTTACCAAATTTGAATCCGTAGAACACGACAGCCCCAACTGGAAGTCCGCAACAGAGCAGAAGTGCTCCTAAAATTGCAAAGATTACGAGAACGGTATTGTTCTTCTTTTTCATCGGTGCGGGTGGTTGTCCTTCGTAACCTTGGAATGGAGGAGGTGTTTGCATGATGTACTTTCTTATACTATGACGGATTTGCATAGGTTTTGGAAGTAGGAACGAAGTCCTATCCGCTAAAATGAACCTATGCCAGATTACAGTTCACTGCCAAGCGTGACGGCTCTGGCGTCGATTCCTGAGTTGGAAAGGTTTCCCGAAGCAATCCGCACTCGTGCCGCGCAGAACTCTATCTCGGCAGTACGCGAAGGCATAAAGGAAGGGGAGCCAATCGATGTAAACGCAATGGCAATCTTTGAA
>JANPAV010000102.1:0-25364 GCA_031430115.1 Armatimonadota bacterium
GCCTTTTTCAACAGGAAGTCTTCGACTGCGAATTGAACTTGTTCGCGAGTAGGTTCGAGGTCCCATCGGGCGCACTCGCCGCCGTCAATGGAGTGACCACTCATGTCGTACAACAGGAGCCAGCCGGACATATTTGAAGAAAAGAAAAGCGCAAAGCGGTAATCGAAATAATTCGCTTTGTGCCCGTCCTCGTGCTTCTCAAAAAAAATCCAGTCGCCGTTCTCGCGCTTCCAGTACTTCACCGAAGCATCTAGGATACAACTGACCTATCACAGAATCGCGTTAGAATCAAGCGGGTTGGGACTTTCGGTCTATGCCGGCGACAACAACCTAGGTTAATTGCCTTGCTAAACTAGAAATCGTGAACGTGTACGAAACCATGCTCCTCGAAGGAATAAAGGACAGAGTGTTCCCTGGAGCCTGTTATGGGGTCTTTAAGGACGGGACGCTAACTCAAGGCGTCGCAGGTACGAAAAGCTATGACAGGGATTCTGTCCCGGTTAGCCTTGAGACAGTTTGGGATCTCGCGAGTGTGAGTAAAGTTGTCGGCACAACGACTGCGGCCATGATGTTGGTGCAATCCGGACAGTTAGACCTTGATCATCCAGTGAGTCTGGTCATTCCGGAGTTTGAACAGAATGGAAAAGGGCACATTACTTTCCGAAATCTGATGGTGCATGATTCGGGTCTGGTGGCGTTTCGCCCGTACCACCAGACATGCCAAACGGCGGAAGAAGTCATGGCATCTATATATAAGGAGAAACTCACTTACGAAACTGGATCTCAGATGGTCTACAGTGACCTAAGCATGATCCTGGTCGCGGAGGCGATTGAGCGGATAACGAAGACAAAGCTTGACGAATATCTCAAGGTGAATGTTTTCGAAAAGTTAGGAATGAAACATACGGGGTATTTCCGGCGAGACCATCAATCATTCGTAGAGAAGGTCAGTCGATCTGATTGCGCTCCAACTGAGGAAATGGAGAATTGGCGAAAGACACTCCGCGAAAACCGATATGAAAAGACTGGTAGCGAGGCAATGTTTGGCGTGGATCCTCAGTTTGTCCAAGGTGAAGTTCATGATCCGACAGCAACAGTTCTTGATGGAGTCGCCGGGCACGCTGGGCTGTTTTCGACGGTTGGGGATTTATGCCTATTCCTCGTGGCTTTTATGACAAAAAGTCAAACCATCATCGATTCCGATGTATTTAATATGTTCACATCAAGGCAGGAAACGAAGAGTACACGGGCACTTGGGTGGGATACGAAGTCTCCAACTGGTTCGTCGGCTGGGGTCAGTTTTGGTTCAAACTCGTTTGGGCACACCGGTTACACGGGAACATCGGTCTGGTGTGACCCAGATTCCCAAAAATTCTCGGTTTTGGTGACGAATAGGGTCAATCCGACCAGTAAGAATACAAAAATTTTGGCTTTTAGACCGAAATTTAACGAACTAACCTAGCTTTTTTTCGTTTCCATTAGGTTCAAAGGTCACTTTTTCCTAAAATACTGTCAAAAAAGGTAGGAACAAATCCAGTAAATGTCGTCATAATAACTCCAACATTCCTCAGATGTTCTGATGAGTGGGAGATTATATCCAATGCGAAATCGTGCATTTACTCTTATCGAGTTGCTGGTTGTTATTGCAATCATCGCAATTCTTGCAGCAATCCTCTTCCCTGTTTTTGCTCAGGCAAAACTAGCCGCTAAAAAAGCTTCTTCAATCAGCCAAAACAAGCAAATCACCCTCGCAGCCATCATGTATGGTTCCGATGTTGATGACATGCTTCCTTTGTCAGTTTCTGGAAACTGGTCACAGTTGGGCAATGCTAATCCTGCACTCCGGTCAAACACCTGGGTTTGGATCATTCAGCCTTACATGAAGAACCTTCAAATGATGGTTGACCCAGCTGTTGGAGACACCAACGTTGAGTTCGGAACAGGAGTTAACTCTTGGTCCTACAACCAGAACCGACACCCACAGTACGGTTACAACTACTTGTTCCTTTCACCTTGGTACAACTGTGACTACAGCCTTGGACGATCGTTCACTGCTGCTCTCCAACCTGCAGAAACAGTAATGTTCTCGACCTCAGCAGTATTTACTGTCAACGATCGAGTTGGTTACTATGCAGTTAATGCTCCAGGCGCATGGCCTCTCACGGCTCCAGCACCTTTCGCATGTATCTGGTGGGACGGCACACCTGGATCAGGTAACTGGTCTGCTGGTGGCGTAAAGGTCATCACTTCATCTGCTCGAGTTAAGACATACAACGGCGCAATCATCGGATTCGTTGATGGTCACACCAAGTTGCTCAAAGCTGGTGCCGCTGCTGCTGGTACTGACTTCGGTACAGCTGTTCCTGGAGGAGCTTCTGACGGTGCGGTCATTACTGACACTCCTGCATTGGGTATGACCAAGTATCTCTGGGATCTCGACGGTACAACCGCTGACCTAGTATTCTAAGATGAAGAAAGTTCTAGTTCTCGTAAGCATTCTCGCTGCCTTCGTAATGGTTGGTTGTGGAGAAAGCGCAAGTGGTACGGATGTAAACGCTGGCGGTAAAGCATCGTTGAACCCTGAGCCTGTTGCCCCTAACCCGGAAACAGGTAAAGCGAACAGCCTTGCGAACGACAAAGCTACACCTGCTCCTGCTGGAGTTAAGACTGGAACACCTGGAGGCTAGCCTCCACTTGTTTAGCGAAAGCTAAATAGATTAAGGGTTCGTGATGAAAATCACGAACCCTTTTTTTGTTTGGGCGGTGGGCGTTGGTGGAGTTTGTTGCGGACCCTGAGACAATCAAATTTGAGCATTGCAGGACTGAATCGCCCTGGTTGCTTCGTAACTCCCAGGTTCGTCCAACGTTGGCGAGTGAAGAAATTAATGCCGACATTGAGCGAATCAAGTCTAAGAATTGCAGGTCCTATTCGCCTCACCCGGTTCGTCCAAAGACTGACTTTTTCGTATTGAATTGGACTCACCGACCTCTCCGTCCGAAGAGGTAAATCGTAAATTCGGTTAGAATTTAGCAGTGGCAAAAGAAAAGAAGATGCTGGCCCGATATCTACGGAACAATATGTCCTTGCCAGAAGTTCTCCTATGGAATTGTTTAAAGCAAGATCAAATAGGGTTTCAATTTCGCCGCCAAGACCCGTATGGCCCCTATATTCTTGACTTCTATTGTCCGGAATATTGTGTTGCCATCGAAATTGATGGGACCATTCATGAGGGTAAGAAGCAAAAGGACGAAGTCAGAGACACTTTCCTTATAAGCCACGGAGTCCAAGTTTTGCGTTTTTCAGCACGATCTGTGCTGAAGAACTCGGCAGTCGTTGCGATCCAAATCAAAGGATACATAGAAGATTTGAGAGATGCTCGAAAAAATTCCCATTCCCCTGAGTAAGTTGCAAGCGGTTTACCTCTTCGGACGGAGAGGTCGGTGAGCCTGCGAACCGGGTGAGGCGAAATCACCAAATGAGTTCGCAAGGCTCTGGAAACCTGAATGATCCCTTTATTCGTTCTTGCCACAAATTCTTCGAGCGACATTACACCGAAATCACCTAATGTGTTCGCAAGGCTCTGGAAACCAGATTGATCCCTTACTAAACCTTATTCGTTCTTGCCACAAATTCATCCAAAGACATTGGTCCGAGGTCGCCTTCTTCTCGGCAACGAACACCGACGGTGTTGTTTTCGATGTCTTTATCTCCGACAATGAGCATGAATGGGACTTTTTGTAGTTGAGTCTCGCGAATCTTTTTGCCCAGGGTTTCCCTACGATCGTCGACTTCAACGCGCATTCCGTAGTCGTCTCTTAGTTTCAGAGACAGCTCGGTGGCGTAGTCATTGTGTCGATCGGCAATTGCTAAGATTGCGACCTGCACGGGGGCGAGCCAAAATGGGAAGGCTCCGGCAAATTGCTCAGTCAATAGACCAATCATTCGCTCAAGTGACCCAAATGGCGCACGGTGGATCATCACGGGTCGGTGTGGCTTGCTGTCCTCACCAATATATTCCAGTTCAAAACGTTCGGGCAAGTTGTAGTCAACTTGAACCGTTCCCATTTGCCAGTCACGCCCAAGGGCATCCTTAATGATCATGTCGAGCTTGGGCCCGTAGAATGCTGCATCGCCAGGCGATACTTCGTATTCCAGACCTTTGTCATCGCATGCTTTGAGAATGGCTTCGGTAGCAAGTCGCCAATTTTCTTCATCTCCAATGTATTTGTCGGAGGTTGGATCTTTGGTTCCCACCCGGGCGCGGTAATTGGACAGCCCCAGTTTCTTCAGAACAGCTTGCATGAGGTCAACGACGGAAGTGAATTCCTCGAGAAGTTGATCGGGTCGGACGAACAGGTGGGCGTCGTCTTGAGTGAAGCCTCGGGCACGCAAGATTCCGGTGACTTCGCCACTTTGCTCATATCGATACACGGTGCCCATTTCGCAATAGCGAACTGGAAGATCGCGGTATGAGCGCATCTGGGATCGGTAGATTTCAATATGGAAAGGGCAGTTCATCGGTTTGAGGATGAACGTTTCCTTTTCTTCGTCTTCCATGAACGGGAACATCTTTTCCTTATAGTTAATGATGTGTCCCGAGGTCTCCCACAACTTGGCATTACCAAGATGCGGAGTCACAACCGGCTGATAGCCCCGGCGCATCTGCTCGTGATTCATGAAGTCAGACAATGTCATGCGTAGCTGAGCGCCCTTTGGTAGCCAGAGGGGAAGTCCGGTGCCTACTCGAGCGCTGAACATGAACAAGCCAAGCTCTCGACCCAAGATTCGGTGGTCTCGCTTTTTGGCCTCTTCGATATGAGCTAAGTGCTCTTCCAGTTCTTCTTTGGTTTCGAATGCAGTTCCGTAGATTCGGGTTAGCTGCTTGTTTTTGACATCGCCACGCCAGTAGGCTCCTGCCAAAGTGGTGAGCTTAAATGCCTTGATTTCCTTAGTAGAATCTACATGTGGACCTCGACAAAGGTCAAGAAATCGGTGTTGGACGCCGTCTCGATCCATTCGCTTCTGCTCGAAGAATGATATTGCCTCACCTTCGGGGATGGCGTCGAGGAGTTGGAGCTTGTATTCCGCGACCGCTTCACCCATACCAGGGATGCTTGCGTCGAGAATGAGAGCCTTGGCTTCTTCTCGGTTGACTTCGGTTCGTTCAATGCGTTGGTCTAGCTTGGCTAGTTCCTTCATTCGCTTTTCAATGGACTCAAGTTCCTCTTCTTTGAGCGAGGTTGGGAACTCGATATCGTAGTAAAAGCCGTTCTCGATTGGGGGACCAATGCTGAGTTTCGCGCCAGGGTATAGCTCGGTCACGGCTTGAGCCATCAGGTGTGCGGCGGAATGCCGGAGACGATAGAGATAAGAATCTTCGTACTTGAGTTTCATTTTTTGTGCCTCCCTGACCAAGGGATTGATAATGTGAACCTCAGTATATCTCAGGGGAACCAAGTTCGAGGTACAGCTCAAAGTGCGGTGAATCATTTCTTAACGATGGGATGTCACCTACTCCGCCTGTTAAGAAAACGCGCAAATGATTAACCTTTCTCTGTCAGCAAAACCCTATACAGAAAATAACCGACTGGTGAATATTTCGGAAGGCGTTCATAGTCTTACTGTGCCACCACATTTGTGTGATGGCCAATTAGGAAAAATCACATGATTAATTACATTAAGAGAGGCTCGGTCCACGTCACCGCGCTCGGATTACTTTTAGGTGTTGCTGGTATAGCAAGTGCGGACGAAGTTACATTTGTTGGCTCGACTCTTGGGCAATTTAATGCTCAAGCATTTGGGACAACAAATTCTATTCTTGACCTTCACTACAGCAATTCGACATTTAACAACGTTACCGTAGGAAACGCTTTGGACTTAGGTGGTAACCCCAATCCTGGCTCAAACGTCGATAATCTTGGATCGTTCGATCTTGGCACAACCAACGCAGTATATGATGGTAACACATTCAGCGTAGAGGTTACGTTCACTGCCCCGAGCACAATCATTGGCGGAAACAATGCAGTTTTCAAAGATGTGATTACAGGATCCGTCACTGGCGGACAAGGCGGAGTTTTCATCGACTTCGACAATACGCCGCAGACATTCTTTTTCACGAATGCATTGGCAACCGGATCGTTTACGATGTTCGTGAATGATTTGTCGATCGCACCTGGAGGGCAAGCCGCTATCAGCGGTCACATTACTGCCAGCCAAACCGCAGTACCAGAGCCAGCCGCCCTCGCGGGCCTTGGTTGCGGTCTGCTTGGACTATTTGGAATGCGACGAAAGCGTAAAGCCTAGTTTCCTCCATTAACTGGCTCTTTTTATTAGCCCAAAGAGCCTTGAATTATTGTTCGGATCACGATTTTCGTGGTCCGATCTTTTTTTGATTTTGCGATGCATTGGCGTCCGTTATTACTCGTACACAGACGCGATGACAGAACAAGCAACGACTTCCATTGTTTTGCCAACCAGTGGACAATGTACTTAGTCCTCATGCACCAGCTTGAATCACCAAAGAGTAATCAACTATTGATTCAATTGGATGTTTGGGACACAAAGGGGATTCTTTGCTGATCCGTCGTGCGATCAGGTAACGGAGCGAAAGGAAAAAATTATGAATCAATCACAAGTAGTCTCGCAGGGCGCGTTTGGCTTTAGGAGTCTTCAAACTCAAGCAAAGGCAATTGCCGTTCAAAAGGAGGAGCGACGTGGAATCTCAAGAACGGATCGAAGGAGCCAAATTGTTGAGACTCTTGCCGGTCTCCATACAGAGAATTCGTCGACGGCCAGTTACTCTCAGCGCTTGTTGGCGTTCACCGACCGATGAACCTATTAACTGCGCGTGAAATACGATTGCATTTGCGGAATGGTCAAAAGCACTCCTTTTTTCAGGACGGACTTTCTCTCATTGGGAACATTCAAGATGACACTGATCCGGACATTTTTCGTCGACAAGGAATCATTCGTAATTGCAAGAAAGTGATTACGAACTATCAAGGAAGTGAGGTAGTTGGAATGGTGCTTCAGCCAAAATGCGCCTTTGACTATTTCTTTGAGAGGGAAAGAGCTTTAGGAATTGTTGTGACAGAAATTGGCTGCGAGTCTTCTAATCGGACGCCTCATGATTATGTACCCGCAGGTCATAACCAACCCTGGGTCACCAAGCCCATCATCAATCGACGCACTGCCATATTTTCGGAACTAGAATTCGATAGTGGCCTGAAAGTGTTTCTGGAATTCTGCCAAGTACCCGAGACAGGGATAGACGAACTTGCCGTCATCAACCATATCTATTCTCATTCATCACTATGTTGCAGAAGACTTGGTGGAGGTTTGAGCATCTGGAATACGGATCACATTTTGAAGTGGACAAACTTTCCGCACTTGGAAATGCAGCAAGGGCCTGGTTCCACCAGTAGCCAAGAAGATTCCAAAGGTTGTTCGTCCGCGGCGGCATCTCTACAGCTAATTTAGGTTGAGCTTTGACTTCAATCACATTTGCCTTTTTGATGTGGCTGTCAGCATTTCCTTAGACGTGATTGCGCCGACAGGCTAAGAGCCGACTTTCAATAGTTTCTGCAATATTAGACAATGAAATGTAGCCGGAACCGATCAGGATTATCGACATGCGATGATTCAGAGCGAGATCTGCCAACCAGTGAAAAAATGAATCTGTCCAACTCACCCCAGACAACCTTAGACCCAAATATTTTGATTCAAATGCAAACTACATTGGCAAACAGCGTTCATCCCATTGAAGTTCATTTGCACCTGACGTCGGGCAGAAAGCACATCTTTACTCAGAGCGATCTAGGATTTGCCAAGAAAATCTGCGACGATATTAACGCATCAATTTTTAAAGAGCAAAGTATTGTTGTCGAAGGCAAAGACGAGATCTATGCCTTTTCGGGACACGCTCTGATTGGAATAACGGTTTATACCGACCCTCTTCCTGATTCATACTTGAAGCATGAGATGCTTACCAGGTCGACGGTTATGCAGATAACCCACGAGATGCATAGAGAGCGCCACGAGCAGACGATTTCAACCCACGAGGGAGAGCGATGCTTAGTTCTATCTGAGGTCGAATTCTGCAACGGTGCACGTCTGTTCCTTGAGTTCAATGAGGTCACGGCACTTTCCATCGATGAGCGGAGTACCATGCACCACTTGTTTACTCACCCAGCTTTGATGTGTCGGGTCAATGGTGGCTTTAGCATCTGGAATACGAGTCACATGTGTTCGTGGACCCATTATCCAAAGCTTCACATCCCGATTAACTCGTGGGTTGCCGATGCTGCCCCGAAAGACCTTCTGGAGGATCTTCAAAATGTCAAATTCTTGTAAGACTAGTGGTGATTTGGCTAGTCAAAAACCTGTCACCACTCTTGAAGCGGTTCTCGATATTGAAAGTCCGGACATGAGTCCTCCAACGACTATGGTTGAGCGGAAGGAACAGCGCATCAGGAATTCAAAGTTGCAAAAACAGTATTACAATCGATTGGCCGTTTTGAGACATCCAAAGTGCTCGGTCCAGTTAAGTAGCCCCGAGTTAGAAGTACTAAAGCTTCTGTCTGAAGGTTATTCGAACCAATCAGTAGCCGATCTTATGTCCGAAAACAAGAGCATCATCAACTCTAGCTTGTTGAGCATGTTTAACAAACTCAAGGCGAACAATCGAGCCGAAGCGATTTTCACAGCGAATCAACTTGGACTTTTGCATGCTTGATATTTGCGAGCCGATCCAATCCCTTCGTGGCTAGCTTTTTTGAGGGAAGTGTCCCACAAGAGAAGATATTGTGGCGAGGAGTTCGGCTGGCTCAACGGGCTTAGCTACATGACCTTGGAAGCCGGAGTTCAGTGCTCTGGTACGATCCTCTGATCGCGCAAATGCCGTAAGAGCAATGGCGGGAAGTAGTATGTCCAGGCTCCTCAGTTCCTTTATCATCATGTAGCCGTCCTTTCCAGGCATTCCAATATCGCTGATCAGAATGTCATATAGGTCTTCTACTATTGCCGAGAGTGCTTCTTCGGCAGACGAACACGTCATTACGCTGGCACCACACTCTTCGAGTAGGCGCCTCACTAAAATGCGGGCATCGTGGTCATCGTCCACAACCAATGCCTTGATATTCGTCAAATCAGGATTTTCAAACGTTGAAGGCGTATTGCTGTTACTTGGATGTTGACGAACCTCAGGGTTTGCGTGAACGGCTACTGCCAAGGGTAATTCAACGGTAAATGTGGTTCCCAACCCTTCGCCCTTACTTTCCGCTCGTATCTTTCCGCCATGGAGGTCGACGAGTTGCTTGACGAGCGCTAAACCTATGCCAAGCCCACCATGGACTCTGGCTGAGCTTGCATCCGCTTGCCTAAAGCGCTCGAATACATGTACGAGAAATTCTTCGCTGATCCCTTTCCCAGTGTCGGCGACAGTAATTTCAATATGAGAATTGATTCGAAAGAGGACCACCTGAATCTTTCCCATTTTGGGTGTAAATTTGACGGCGTTGGAAAGCAAATTCCACATGATTTGTTGGAGCCGAGCCGGATCTCCAACCACTGCTTCATAAATTGGGTCAAGAATTGCCTCGATTCGCACACCCTTAGCGTCAGCGGCTGGGCGAATGCTTTCAATAGCATCCGCAATAATTGACGGTAACTGAACGTGCTGAACATCCAATCTCATTTTCCCTTCAATGATTCGACTCATATCCAGAAGGTCTGCAACCAATTGAGTCTGAATTCTCGCATTTCGCTCAATGACCTCAATTCCGGTTGCGACTTTCTTTGGATCATTGATGTCCCTTTGGATGATATGGCACCAGCCAAGAATCGCCGTCAACGGCGTTCGAAGCTCATGAGATAATGTGGTAAGAAATTCGTCTTTTAGGTACCCAAGTTTTTCAGCTTCTGTCCTCGCCGTTCGCTCACTTAATAGTAATTCATGTCGTTCTGCTTCTAGCCTCTTCACCTCGGATATGTCTCGGAAAGACCAAACTCGGCCAGCTCTGGGGGACCCCATCAGGTGTGACCGCGAAAAACGTTCGATGACTCGGCCATCATGCAATTCTAAAAGATCGTAACTTTCATCAGGAGACTCTTCATAAATCTTCGTCACCCTTGTCATGTATTGGTATGGCTCAGATACGAAATGACTAATAATTTTGGCAATTTCGTCGTGTTTTTTCGGGAGGTCTTCAGAGGAATCAATGTTCCACATGTTCAGAAAACGCTGGTTATGGTCGGAAATATTGCCGTGGCTGTCGGCGACTAAAATTGCGTCCGTCGTCGACTCCAAGGTCGCCTTCATGATGGTCAGGGTGCTTTCAAGCTCCAGAGTTTTTAGTTCCAAGTCCCTTTTTACTGCGGCTAGCTCTTGGTCATGGGGTTGCGAGCTTGCGGCCTTGAGTGCTGAAGACTTTAACAATTCATCTTCGTTGCGGTGATCCATTGCAATCCTTCAAATTTTTATGTAACCGCGGTGGTTCCATCCACCCTCGTCTAACTTTGTCTCTACAGTTTTACGGCTTGCCGATGTGTCGTCGAAAAAAATCGTAAAGTAACAGAGACCGATAGACCCGTCGAAAGAGCATTTTTCGAGGCTCCAGGGTTTCTTGTGACTGAAGGTTACCAGAACTACAACAAGTGAATGATTGAATCCTTACGAATGTAATCGGTTCTACTAAAGAATAAAGATTAAACTTGAACCCTGCCAGGCTCAAATTTAGTTGAAGATCACTTAAAATGGAGGTGTAGAGAGGTACTATTGTCACTAGGGAGCCTACGACAAATGTTCACTCAAGAAATTAACATTTGTTCAGTATTATTGATGTAGCGAGGATTCCTGCATTGGGGTTGTCATCATGATTAGTGTCTTGGCCATTGAGGACGAAGAGTCGATTAGACGGCTATTTGCAGCGTCCTTTGAAAACTCGGACTACCATCTTCTCGAAGCTGAATCAGCGGCGGAGGGGATTGATATGGTGGTCAAGAAAAGACCAGACCTTATTCTGCTCGATATGAGCCTTCCCGATCAGGATGGAATTAGCGTCATCAGTAAGATTCGTGGTTGGAGCAAGGTTCCAATCATCATCATCTCCGGATTAGGTAGTGAAGAATTGAAGGTTAGAGCCCTTGAGGCCGGAGCCGACGACTATATCACCAAACCATTTGGTGTGCCAGAGCTCTTGGCAAGAATGAGAGTCGCCTTGCGGCACTCGGCAACCCAAGCAAGCGGGTGCGAAATCCTCATTTTTCAACAAGGCGACCTTAAGATTGACTTTGAGGCTCGCGAGGTCACTTTACGGGGCAAACGGCTTGAATTGACGCCAATAGAATTTAAGTTGCTTTGCGCTCTAGCCAAGCATGCGGGAAAAATAGTGACCAACCGCCAATTGCTCGTGGAAGTTTGGGGAAATGAATATTCTGATGAAAGTCAGTATTTGCGGGTCTACGTTGGTACCCTGCGTAAGAAGTTTGATGACTCGAACTTCATACAAAACGAACCGAGAATCGGATATCGGTTGCTAGTCTAAGCAACAATTCCAAGAACATTTCAGCGAAAGGCTGATCGGATTCAACCCTTATCTCAAGGATCATACGAAAGCCATCTAGGCTCAAACGTGTAGCCTAGCCTTCAATTCTAACAACTTCTTTATTTCCATACCATGCCTCTTGATTGAACCTTTACACCCATTAGCGGAGAATTCAATCAAGGAACCGAAATCGGTTTAGTGCAAATAATGATTTCCAATTTTTATGCGGTTAATTTCGACACACTGATGGCAGAGACATATCCCAGCATCTTCAGATTCGCCCTGAGGCTTTCTCGAAACGAGGAGACTGCGAGAGACCTCTGTCAAGAAACGTTTATCCGGGCCCACCGGAGCCAGACTTGGCGAGAGTTGGATCGAAATCCACTGCCTTGGCTCAACAAGATTGTGCGAAATTGCTTTCTCGATCACAAGCGGATGCTGTCTCGACGACCACAAGTAACCTCCTATGATCTGGAAGGACACGATGGAATGCAAGCAGACTTTGTCGATCATCGAGACAACCCTGAGCAAGCACTATTGCGTCAACAGATTTCAATTGAGATTCAGCAGGCAATTCGGTCGATGCCAAGAATGAACCAAGAACTTATCAAGCTGTCTCTCATCGAGAGAGTTCCGTATGCAGAGATGGCAATTATCTACTCTTGCTCAGAACCGACCATGCGTTCGAGAGTTCACCGGGCGGTTGGGAACTTGCGAAGAAAATTGAAGGAGATGGAACCCGATATGTTCTCCGATAGTACCAATAGACTCGTTGAGAACAGTCCTCACTCCAAAATCAGAAGCTCGAAATGACCCCTGTTTTAGAAATGGAACGACCAAAAATGGCGCGCAAACTATCATCTAGGGAAGAAGAAATCGTTGACCTTTGTGTCCATGGTCTCACGAATGAAGGAATCGCTCATCGGCTTGGTATCAGCGTTGGAACAGTCAATACATATTGGCTGCGAATCAAGCTAAAAGTCGGCGGCCTTGGAAGAACGGATACGGTCGTCAAGGTAGTCAAAGAAAAGGCTGAATTAGCCCTTCGACGGGAAAATACTGAGCGCCAGAATTTGGCGAAATTGGTATCGGAAACACGAGACGCTTCTCCAGAGTTTCGTGTGGCTCCGGCCCTCCTCAAATTGGCAATGGACCAGATCAAGTCGACCGTTTGGGCTACTGACCGGAATTTAAGCATTTATGTTCTTGCTAACGGAGCTTTTCCATCCAAGCACTTCGGTGTCGTTTGGGAAGTTGGCAAGACAATCCTTGAGATCTTTAAAACAAGGGATCGCAATGATACTGCCGTTGCCGCTCATGTGGCTGCCTTGGAAGGAAAGGAATCTGCGCAGAGGTTAACTGGTGAATTCGCAAACGTTTTCCTACGCGTAAAACCACTTCGATCTGAGTCCGGCGAAATCATAGGGTGTATCAGCATCCTCAATATCATTGACTAGTCTGGATTCGAGAGGAATTGAAGATGAAAAAGGGTCAGGGTCTTTGTCGTATAGCTCCCTTTATAGCCTCGCCAGTTTAATTTTGACATGGTATGCGTCGTCAACAATTGGATTAGCGAGGCAGCCGGGCAGAGTCATTTTGCAGCATGTTGTGTAACACTCTCTATAGCCTCGCCAATTTAGTTTTGACATGGTCCATGCGTCGTCACAATTGGATTAGCGAGGCAGCCGGGCAGAGTCATTTTGCAGCATGTCGTGTAGCACTCTCTATAGCCTCGCCAATTTAGTTTTGACATGGTCCATGCGTCGTCAACAATTGGATTAGCGAGGCAGCCGGGCAGAGTCTTTTTGCAGCATGTCGTGTAACACTCTCTATAGCCTCGCCAATTTAGTTTTGACATGGTCTATGCGTCGTCAACAATTGGATTAGCTAGGCAGCCGGGCAGAGTCATTTTGCAGCATGTCGTGTAACACTCTTTGTAGCCTCGCCAATTTAGTTTTGACATGGTCTATGCGTCGTCAACAATTGGATTAGCTAGGCAGCCGGGCAGAGTCTTTTTACCAGTCGCATCCGTGCATGCCATGGACCAAGTTTCTAGAATATTGAATCCAATCCAATCCACGAAGATACGGCGGCTTTTCAGTCTGTTACACGGGTAAGCAGGCCTTCATATTTGAAAGTTCCGGAAAATTGCGTACCCGTGCCACTCGGGCCATATTTTAATTCTTATAACTTCTTTATTTCTTTCCTATTGCTCTTGATTGACCCTTTACACCTAATAGCGGAAAATTCATTAATAGGAACCGAAAGCGGTTCGGAGCAATAAGATGATTCCAAATATTTACGTGGGCAACAATGAAACAGCAAGAGGCATCAGCCAACAACCGTCAAGGGGAGCAATCCGAAGCAAGTCTGACCTGGCCCTGCATCAAGAGCAGGTTTCCTCGAAGATCCAACTTGCAATCATGGAAATGCAGACTGGCAAACAAAAGTATTCAGAATTGGTCATCAGCAACGGGGCTCCTGCAACATCTACTTTATTGTGTCCATCAATGAGATCAAGGATTTGCCAAGCCATCTGCTCATTTCAACGAGACTTGCAACCCACATCCTAAACCGACCCAGAACCTTTTGCCTGATAGTGGTTATTGCCACTATCAGGCATTCTGCTTTTTCGGTTCTTCGTCTCGAGGTGAAGGAACTTTGAGCATTACTGGATGATTGTTATCTGGGTTCAAATAGACATTGCGTCTAATTGTCATAGTCCTGACTTTAGCCCCGAAGGCGGCTAAATGGAGGCAGGGGTCGGTACCAATTTAAGGCTAATTTGAACCTCAGAAAAGAGGGCCTTTGTGGCACTCTTATCCAAGGACTCTCCTTCGGGGCTAAAAGACAATTTGGTCTATTGTAAGGATTTGATGTACCTACACTAAACAGCCAGAAGCCGCTTTCTCAGTTAGGTCCCTTGCAAACTAGAATTAAGGGTGCAGAAAGCAGTACGGCTGTTAGTTTGCGATCGCTTGAATATTTCCGAGCAACTTCTCCAAGACGACAAAGTCGACTGGCTTGACAATGTGATGGTCGAAACCCGCTTCCTGCGACCGTCGCCGGTCCTCATCTTGCCCCCATCCTGTCATGGCGAGGAAAACAACCTCTTTTGTCCACGGCAGTTCTCGGAGGTGTCGGCACGCCTCGTAGCCGTTCAGCATCGGCATTCCAATGTCGAGCATGATCACGTCTGGTCGGAATTCTTCTGCCAGTTTAACCGCTTGTAAACCATCGTTGGCAGTGCGCACCTCGTTGCCCATCATCGTAAGCATCATTGACAAAGTGTCGGCAGAGTCGTGATTGTCGTCGGCAACCATGATGCGACGGGTAACAGGTAGTTTGAAAGATTTGTCCTCGACAGTTGGCGAATCGAACATTTGCTCCACAGTCAACATCTCTGGCAAAGTAATCACGAATTCGCTACCCAATCCGACCCCTTCGCTGTACGCATCTACGTACCCATCGTGCATCTCCACCAGGCGCTTTACTAAGCAGAGGCCGATACCTAAACCTCCCTGGGTTTTCTCCAGGGTCCGATCTACCTGGGTGAACATATCGAAGACTTTGGTTAACATTTCGGGAGGGATGCCGACTCCAGAATCCTTTACACTCACTGCTACATTGCCGTTCAATTGCTTAACGGAAAGTTCGATACGACTCTCCGGTTCGCTGTACTTAGCTGCGTTGTTGAGGACATTGGAAAAGATTTGTTCGAGCCGCGTTGCGTCGGCGTCAACGAATAGGGGCTTGGACGGCATGTCAACTGTTAGATCGTGCCCGCTAGCCGCGTTGAGCGCACGCCAAGTTTCCACCGCGTTCGTTAAGACAGTCACAAGGTTGATCTGGTCTTTTCGAAGTTTTAGTTTTCCCTGACTAATTCGGCTGACATCGAGCAAGTCGTCTACCAAGTGAACCATCTGGCCAATCTGCCGTTCCATCATGGTCCGAGCCTGTTCGACTGCTTCACCCTGGTTATTTGAAAGCCGCATGATTTGTAAGCCGTACCGGATCGGGGCGAGGGGATTGCGGAGCTCGTGAGCGAGGGTTGCCAAGAATTCGTCCTTTTGGCGGTCTGCTTCGGATTGCTCTGCCGCTAGCCGACGAAGTTCTTCTTCGACACGTTTCCGGTCCGTGATATCGAGGTTTGTTCCAACTACCCACTCTGCTTTTCCTCCGGGGTTCGGGCGAACAGCTTCCACACCCTGGATGGTACGAATTTCATCGTCACCTCCTCGCAAGATTCGGAATTCACGGGTACTTTGCCCTTGTCGTTCGACGGTATCCCGTAGAGACGCTTCGTGGTGCGTGAGGTCTGCGGGCAGCAATGCTTTGACCCAAGTATCGTAGGTAACAAAGCCATCGTCGGTTGGTGGCACGCCATAGATTCGGAACATTTGTGCATCCCACCTAATCGCATTGGTGCGAATGTTCCATTCCCAAATTCCAACGCTGGTCGACTCAGATGCCAGCAGCACACGTTGCTCGCTCGCCTGGAGTGCCTCCATCGCTTTCGCGCGTTCCGTAACGTCCACCGCGGCCAAAACCGCGGTAACCGGTAATTTATTGTCAAAAACGACTTGCTTCTTTACGCTTAGCCAACGCATGGATCCGTCACGATGAACGACGCCAACCTGCATTGCAAAGGTTCCGGTCCCGGTGGGATCAAGGCACTCATGCATTTTACGCATTACTTCGTCCCGATCGTCCGGGTTAAATCGAGCGTAGAGTTCTGATCTCAATACGGGTACTCCCGGAACAAGATCAAACAATATTGCCGCAGTTATATCTGGAGTGGCGGTGTCAGTGGCATAGTCAATTTGTACAACACCCAATCCGGCAACATCAGCCGCCAAATTTGCTCGGTCTTCTGCCGCTTTCATCTGAGTGATGTCACGCCCTTCGGGGACGAGGAGCACGACATTGCCGTTATCGTCTCGGACTGGGGTGATCGAGAAATCCATGGTTGCCTCGGATCCGTCCTTTGGTCGATACTTCGCTTCGAACCGGACAAACTCTCCGGCTGCTGCAAGTTTAACCCCTTCTCGAACTCGCTCTTGATCTTGGGGGTAGTGAGTCCAATATGCCGACTCCCACAAATTCAAACCAGTTGCCGCACTGGCAGTGATCCCGATTGCATCTAAGGATGCTTTGTTCATTTCGAGCATTCTGCCATCCGTTTCGAGCAGGCCAGTATATTGAAAAGTTGAGTTGAAAATCGCCTGGAACCGCCGTTCGTTGTCCAGTGCCCATTGACGGGCACGATGCATGGCTTCTCCAAAAACGGCAATTGCCATAGCCACAACTAAGTCCAACACTAATCCAACGCTACTCTGTGAATTTTTTAATCCAAAACTGTATCGTTCAGACACGAAGAAGAACCACGCGAGTATGAATCCTAACGCAGTTGCAAACAGCGCAGGTCGAAGTCCGCCAAGCCAAGCGGCAACTGCTACCGAGATAAAAAACGCGGCAAAAGGCGCGTTATCGTGAACCAGCGGATCGAGCAACCAACGAGCGCCCCAGGCAATAATGACCGCTAAAAGCGTTAGGCTGTAAATTGCAAATACCGACCTGGATCCCCCACGGCTAAACTTTAGATTATCATGATGGTCTTTCATTTGTGCGATATCCCAACTTAGTTCCGATCATGTCAATCGATTGGTCGGTTGACAGTGAACCCAGAGTATGAGCGACATATGTTGCAGTTGATAGTCTGCCCTTTCATAGACACATGTCTATGCTATCGTTCCGATCCTCAAGGTAACAGGACTATTGGAAGATCATCAGAGGTTGGGTTGTTAGAACCAGATGAATTCGCGATGGAAATTACTGAGTTGAGAAAGGCTGAGATTGCCAAACCAAATTCCGCCAACAATATTTACTTGACTTTACTTTCGACATTCGGCTTCGGTCCGGAATACCCCATGTGACTATCACCCTGATTCACGGTGTTGATAATCGCAATGGTACCAATAATCTCTCCATTTTCTTCGGTAAGGGGAAGGACTCGCAAGAACATGCCTTCAAATTCTCCATGCAGATTGATGCCAGTTTCTTTGCCATTAAGGGCTCTGAGGTGGGCTTGGATACCTGGATCCTGATTGTCCTCGGTCTTGAAAATTTCGTAGACAGTTTTTCCGACTTCCCAGCAAACGCCAAAGTGGGTTGATGGGAATTCTCCGTTTGCCAAGCTGTAGATAACCAAGTCCGTGTCGGTTGCCCATACAGTCGACTTGATCTGATCCATCGCTAGGTGCAGGAGGGCCAAGGCAGATCGTAGGTCAAGAAGACCCTTTTCCTTTTGTGCCACCATTTCAATGAGGCTCGCTCGTTCGATGTTGGAATCACGCAACGCTTTTTCAGCTCGCTCTTTGACGACTCTGACCACGGTATCGGTTTTGCCTAATCCACCGACTTTGAGTTTGATTCGGAGCCAATAGGTGTTAACCGTGCCAACACTGATTTGCAACCGATGGGCAATGGCATCGTTGGTGAGCCCGTCCACACATAGCTGAACAATTTCTTCTTCGCGGGGGGAAAGCTCTTTTTTAACCATTAGATACACATTTTTTCTGGGGCATTGATTCGGGTGCCAAAGCCACATGTCGAGAATGTCTAGATAAGTGTCTGAGACAAAACCCTAGACTGGAGGATGGCACAGAACTGTTGCGGTTATCGTGTCCTACGTTTGTTGTCTACAAAAACATGGACAGCTGATTTCATTTATTCGGATCAAAGCTGGCCAACTAGCTTTGTACAAAGTTGATGATTGCAACGCAACCGATGATTTCTCCATCTTCTTCGGTTAAGGGTAGGACTTGCAAGAACATTCCGTTAAATTCTCCATCCAGGTCGATGGCTATTTTCTCCCCTTTGATCGCCCCAAGGTGTGCGGCAATGGCGATATCACTTGGATCATTGGTCTTAAAAATTTCGTAGACCGTTTTTCCGACTTCCCAGCTGACGCCAAAGTGGGTTGACGGGAAATCACCATTGGCAAGAGCGTAGATCGTGAGATTATTATCGGTGGCCCAAACCGTCGATTTGATCGTATCCATTGCGAGTTGCAAAAGGGCTAAGGCTGCATGCTTTTCAAGGAGCATCTTTTCCTTTTCCGCGATGACCTCGGCTAAGTGAACCCTCTCGATGCTTGAGTCATGCAAAGCTTTGTCGGCACGGTCCTTGACTACTTTTACCACGGTATCGGTTTTTGCGAGTCCACCTACTTTGAGTTTAATTCGGAGCCAATAGGTATTGACCGTGCCGGTGCTGATGTTCAGCCGATGGGCAATCGCATCGTTTGTCAGTCCATCTACGCATAGTTGAACAATTTCTTCTTCACGAGGCGATAGTTCACGATTTGACATGTCATGGGGATCCGAGATCCTTATCTGATTATGAAATCATACGACTTTCCTTACATGAACACAAGCTAAACAGTTTTTTTGTCGCAGAGTGATCCGACGGCCATGGAATGGTTATGAAGCAATGTATTGGGTTTGACTGACAAGGATTGACTGACACATGAAAGCACGACTGGGATTTTTGGGAAATTTGGAGGAGACTGAATTTACCTATGAGTACTATCCTTCTCATTCTCGTCATTTTCCTTCTCCTCGGTGGCGGTGGCATTAGCCTCGGTGGCACTACCGGCACCATCTTGCTGATTGTCGCAGTCGTGTGGCTACTCGGTGGCTTTGGTTATCACGGCTCCCGATCGGGCTGGTACGGTCCTCGTTGAGATCATGAAATCTAAAGCATTTGTTGGCAAGCGAGTCGTTAGCATGGCTGATGGCGCGGAAATTGGCAAAGTAAGGGATTTGGTCTTTACGGGTCTCAACCTGACCGCGCTCTTGGTAAAAGGTGAGCGCGGCGATGGACTGCTGCCGTTTGAGAGTATCGATGCCAATGGCCCTGATGCGATTACGATCGAATCCTACAAATTGATTGATTGGAATGCTGGTAGGACGTTAGATCCGGAAAGTCGAACGACTCATGAAATTGAGAAGCTAAAGGTTATTGATGCTGAAGGCATCATGATTGGACGGTTGCACGACTTCACGATGAGCCCAAAGGGCCTGATCGAAGAGATTTCGGTCCGGACTGAAGGGGTGTTTGGCATTGGGTCCCACGAGACGGTTGTACCTAGTTCGAAGGTTCGAGCTATTGGAACGGATATGATTACCGTCGAATCGAACTAAGTAATTGTTCATTGACGAAACGAGAATTGGCCGGATCCATTTTTGGATCCGGTCCAATTTTTTGCCCAATACTGGATGATTATTATCTGGGTTCAAATAGACATTGCGTCTAATTGCCATAGTCCTGACTTTAGCCGCCTTCGGGGCTAAAAGGAGATAGCGGTCGGTACCAATTTATGCTAATTTTAAGCGATGACTTCGGGGCTAAAAGACCATAGGATCTATTGTAAGAAGTTGATATAGCCACACTAAACAGCGAGGAGTCATCAATGATACTCTCACGGAAGACCCAAGAATTGGCCGGATCCATTTTTGGATCCGGTCCAATTTTTTGCCCTTTATTGAGCGTATATTTCTCGAGCCCGAGCCAAGAGTTGCCCTTCGGTCATGTGGCTCTGATCTACCTTCACTGCAGCCAGGATTCGCTGTGAGAGTGGTTTGTTGTGCTCGGTGAGCCAAGTGACGTACAGATCCATGGTATTGCTGGACCCTTCACCGTCGCCAAAGATAAGGATCTTTTCTGCGTCCTTTAAGCGACTAGTTACGGCTTCAAAGTACTCCTTGTGGTTTGGTTTCTCGATATGATCTCTGAAGTCGTGTTTGCTGTGAACGTGACCTTCGTGACCAAGTGAGTTGTGCGGCTTGATTGTTTCCGGAACGGCTCCTTTCATTTCGGTCTGGTAGACCTTGGCCTCTTTGTGGTCGATTACTAGTAGCATGTGCAGACCGACTTCTCCACCCTTGTCTTGGGAGGCGACGGTAATGAGGTGACGAATCTTATTGATTTGGTCTGAAGAGATGATGTCGCTGTGGGTTGGAGAATCGAAGACGATTGTCTGTCCTGCGATGGATACTTTGACGTTGCTGTTCTTTTCATCTTGGACCTCGCCGAGTGACTCGAACAGGGTTCGCACGTCCTTCCACTCTAGGTTGTGGGTTATTGGGTGCTGAAAGACTTGGTCGTAGATGCGTTGTATGTTTGAATTCATTGTGAGCTCCGGAGTCGTATTTTGTTCCACTCCTTTATGGAAGGGTCTATCGCCAGTATTCGCCACTTCCGGTTGATGGTACTGTCGGTCTTTTCACCGACGGTAAACCTTTCGCAAAAAAAATCGCGCCGTTCCCCATAGGAAGGTCGGGCACGATTTTCTCTTTTTTTTGAGTGGTTAGTTGTTGGTATAGACCCGAATTCTTGCTTCTTGGTCGAATCTCACACCAAGGGCAGTTCCTCGATTGAGGTTGACATTGCTTGATTTTGGTTTGTTGAGCAGGGTCTCGTAAAGGTAACCGAGTGCTCCACCGATCACTGCGTTTGTCACGAGGTTTCCTTTGGTGACAAGGGCGATAAGCGCACCGGCGCCTGCGCCAGTTCCAACGTACTTGAGATCATCTCGCTTTTGATTGTTAGGGTTAACAACAATTCGTCCATTGTCGTTGATGACACTGTTCTTGTCCAGACCAATTATTGAAGCAGTGATTGGTACCTTTTGCCCATTGGACATGAGGATATTGTCGAATGAGAGACCAAGGACTCCAGGAGTGTCGCTTTGTCTTGGCTGAGCGAAGCTGACGTGGCCTTGGACTTTGGTGCCCTTTGGCAATCCAAAATAGTCATCGCTACCGTTGGTGTCGATTGTTGCCGTGAACTTATCTCCAACTCTTGAATTATCTGAACTGAGGTTATCGTCAAGCTTTACTGGCACTACGCTGCCTCTTGGTTGAATGGAGAGAATTGATGGGCGGTTATTGTCGTAGTTGTTGCTATTGTTGTTTCCGTTACCATTTGAGATTCCGTTGGTTGAAATGTTGACAGTGCTTCTGGTTTCATCCCAATCTACGTAAGCCCCAAGCGATTCGCTGATAAATCGGATAGGGACCATTGTTGATCCTCGCACAATTTGCGCAGGATATTGAACTGGAACGGCTTTCCCATTAATGTAGGCCTCATTATTGTTGATTCGAAGCTCGACGCGAGTGTTTCCTCGATTAGCCATGACCATTTGATCTTGTGAATTCCAATCGACATTGGCGCCCATCTTTTCAAAGATTCCACGAAGGGGGACCATGATGTGGTCTCCCATCATTTGTGGCTGAGTTCCGTCAAATCGAACGTTTTGACCGTCGACGTTGACATATATTGTTCTTGCTTGGCTTAATGCTGCCAAAGCAGTCAGTGCCGTAAAGCAAAGGATTTTCCCAAATTTTAAATTAGTTGAATTCATAGTGACCGTTTCTGAAGCCCGTATGCTTCATTCCCTTCAACTCCGGATCATTCGTTCTCGTTGCTTATTGTAGTTTTCTTAGACAGAGAACAAGTTAGGGAGGCTCTGGACGCACGAGATTTTTATAACAGGTTGCAAGTTGTTCGGGTTCCGAAGCTATAATGAACAGTTGCGACGAATGTTGCGATAGTGGAGCGACTCACTTAACAATGTCATCTATCGAAAGCCTCATTGGACTAGCTTGTCAGGTCAACGATTTTGTTGCCCAGGCAATGCGTCCGGCAATTCTCGATCAGGGATTGACATCGGCTTCTTTCGATCTGTTGAGCGCGATTTGGGCGGCTGATGGTCGGGAGACCCAGGCTCAAATTGGAAAGCGACTTGGGCTATCTCGGGCAACGATCAGCGAGGCGATTACTGCGCTCGTGCAGTCTGGTTACGTTATTCGACGACCATCGGATATTGACTCCAGGGCGGTGAACCTTGAACTTACTCCGGCAGGACACAAGAAGGTGAAAGCCGTACTTTCAGAGATGAAGCGGATCGAGTCTGAGCTTGATGGAAAGATTGGGGCCAAAGAAACTGAATCTGCGGCGAGAACCCTCAGAAAAATCCTCAATTCATTAAAAATTGAAGTTTCTTGAATCTTTCTTAATATTGTACGCGTCCCGAACAATATAGAGGCTGCCATGCTACGGATAGTAGGCGTACAACGATCAGATAACTCATTGGAAGAATTTGTTCTTCTCCAAAATCATTCTTCGATGAGGATGAGGCTCCGTGGTCATGTGATCATGTCGGAAGCCTATCTTTCTCATTACTCCCTTGATTCAATCTATGCCTTCACTGACGAAGAGCAAATTCATCCGGGTGCCTTCGTGATTGTTCACAGTGGATCTGGCATCAATCGCTGGGCAAGAACCAAGCAGGGGTCGATGGTTTACATGTGTTACATCGGTGCACGGGAATCGCTTTGGAGCGTTGCTCCGGGGCCGATGCACATCCTTTGTACCCAGCATACTTACGAGGAACGGACGAGCCCGATCGAAGAACTCGTCCGTTAAGTCACAAATGGCGAGGACAGCGCGGTCCTATTTAACGACTTTTTTTGCAATTTCGTGCAGTCGAGTTGCAAGAAGAGCCAGTAGAATAGGTTCAAAGCAATGCATAGGCACTGGTTAAGTCTTTCGGTTGGACTCGCGCTTTTTGGAGCGTCAGTTCTTTTGCCCCAAAAAATCAGTGCACAGAAAAAGCCAGCGCCAGCGAGCGTTCCTAGTTTCGCTGCGGATGTTGCTCCAATAGTCGACAAGTATTGCGTGTCTTGCCACTCCGACAAAGTTGCACCAGGGGGTGTGAGGTTGACCAAGGGAATGTCTGGCACCGAAGCACTCAAAGATCCCGCGTTGTGGAACCGAGTTGCCAAGAACCTTTCGAACAAGCACATGCCGCCGCAAGGTTCGCCTATGCCTACCGATGCACAGAGGAAATCGTTCGTTACGTGGGTGGACACGTCATTTGCTCAAAATTGTAATTTAGCTGATCCCGGAAAGGTTACGCTTCGTCGATTAAATCGGGAGGAGTACAACAACTCGGTAAGGGACCTTTTGGGAGTCTCGATAAGACCGGCTGACGATTTTCCTAATGATGACGTGGGATATGGGTTCGACAATATCGGTGACGTTCTTTCGATGTCTCCGCTGTTAATGGAAAAGTATCTGTCTGCGTCGGAAAAGTTAGTCAAATCGGCAATCAGGATTCCGTCAGTCACAACGCAGACTGTAACGGGAGATTCGATGGCGTATTCGCCAGTTGGAATCAATGTTTCAGAAAACGCCCTCTATTTCTTCTCCAATGGCACTGGGTCTTCGAATTTTGTCGTGAAGAAACCGGGCTGGTATCGCATTCAAATCAAAGCTGCGGAGCAGCATGCAGGACCAGAAAATGTTAAGTTTGACCTCAAGCTTGGTCGAGATTTGCTCACGACTTTTTCGGTAGGCGACCCTCCTTCGAAACCTGGAATTTACGTTTTTCCTACCAAACTAACACCGGGAAATTGGACCATTTCGGTGACCTTCACCAACGATTACTTTGTTGCCGCCCAAGGTGCTCAGAAAGCTCAAGACCGGAATGCATTCCTCTACAATATGGAGCTGATTGGTCCGATAGAAGACAATCCGATCCGAACTTCGTTTCAGAAGCGCTTGATACCAGAGGTTCCGCCAAAGGAGTTGCGGGAGGTTGAAGCTCGTAAGAGTCTAGAGTGGTTTGCTTCTCGGGCTTACCGCCGTCCAATCACGAAGGAAGAGCTTGATCGGTTGATGACGGTTTACCAAATGGGTGCTCGGACTGGCGATGGTTATGAGCGAGCCATGCAGTTGGCTTGCCAGGCTGTCCTTTGCAGTCCAAACTTCTTGTTCAGAGTCGAACTTGATGCCGCGAATCAGCCATCCAGAACTCTGAATTCGTATGAATTGGCTTCCAGACTTAGTTATTTTCTCTGGTCGTCGCTTCCTGACGAGACACTTTTCGCGGCAGCAAAGTCAGGCGAACTGACGAAACCAGAAGTTCTCAAGGAGCAGGTTGCAAGGATGTTGAAGGATCCGAAAGCGCAGGCGATCGTGGACAACTTTGCGATGCAGTGGCTTCAGCTCAGAAAAATTTACAACTTTCAACCCGACAAGAAACAGTTTCCGGAATACACCGATGCATTGATGAATTCGATGGTTGAGGAGTCCAAGATGGTCTTCGCCAACGTTATGGCCGAAGATCGCCCCATCCTTGATTTTCTTGACAGCAAATACACGTTCGTCAACGAGGCATTGGCAAAGCACTACGGAATCAATGGAGTGTCGGGCGATACGATGCGCAAAGTCAGTACGGAAGGCACTGGGCGCGGCGGAGTCCTGACTCAAGGTGCAGTTTTGGCGATCACCTCTAACCCAACCCGAACTAGCCCAACGAAACGCGGACGATGGATACTTGAACAGATTCTTGGGACGCCACCACCACCTCCACCTCCAGGAGTTGATGACCTCGGACTCACGGCTTCGATCAACCCAAGCTTTAGCCTTCGAAAAAAGATGGAGGAGCACCGAAAGAATCCTGCGTGTGCCGTTTGCCACTTGAAGATGGATGCGCTGGGATTTGGATTTGAGAACTATGATTCGGTTGGCAAGTGGAGAACGAAAGACGATAACTTGGCAATCGACAGTTCGGCGATCCTACCGGACGGCAGTAAGTTTAGTGGACCAACGCAGTTAAAGGCAGTCCTTATGAGAAATAAGAAGGAATTCGCCTACAGCTTTGCCGAGAAATTGATGACCTTTGCGCTAGGGCGAGGAGTTGATTTCGATGACAAATGCTTTATTGATGATGTTGTGAAGAAAACCGA